>CASICT010000022.1 GCA_949373265.1 Candidatus Poseidoniaceae archaeon
ATACAACCGGCGGCGGCCATCAGGAGTGTGAAATTGGCATAGATTCTGACGGTAATCCACACATCGTATACAGATATTCATTGTACATTATGTACACATATTTGGATAACGGAAACTGGACTACGCCTTCAAATGCTGGTCACCTTGAAGGATTGAGGGCACTAGAACAAATGATAATTGATGACAATGATGATATTTACTTGTTGGCTTATGATTCTCCTAATAGTTCCTTGAAACTATTTTTCAATGATGGCTCTTTATGGTCGAATTATACAATTGACTACTCAGGTAGCGTAAGACCTTATGGAGCTTCTATGTATATCGGTAACAGTGGTTATATTCACGTTGCGTACTATCATGACTATGGAAATAATAACCTCGATTTGAGCTATACTAAGTTAGACATGTCATTTTCAGAATCTATTACTGGATTTTGGAAGACAAATTCTACAATCGATTCTTCAGTCATCAACGTATGCCAAACAACAATTGTGGTTGATTCGAATTACGTAACGCATGTAACTTATGCTAGAGAGACAGAGATCGACCCTACATCGATTAATCTAATACATGCCTATGCAAATAATACCAGCATTTTCACAAGTGAATTAATAGATTCTAATCAAGCAGGAGGAAGCTCTTCAATGGTCATTGACAATGAGGATAATCTGTATGTGATTTATACAGCAGAGGGTGCTGATTTTGAGGTAAGATTTGGAAAATATGATCAGAATTCTTGGAACTTGACACAATTTTCACAAAATGAATCGAATGGACATGAAATTTACATGGTTTTAGATTCAAGCAAAAATCTTCACGCAGTTTACAATTCTGCGGCTTCTCCATTCCAACAACGGCAATGGAAATTTGGAATATCTTTTCGGTAATTCAGGATTCGTTCAATATAGCGGTTTGTATGCTCAATTCGATGAGTATGGGAATAACTCAATACAATTCATCAACAACTCTACTCTGAAGGTCATTACACCATCAGGACCAACTAACGGAGCGGCTGTAAACATCACGATCTGGGACGAACTAGGGAATGGATATCTTTTGAATGCAGCATACACTTACCTTCCAGCAAGTTCTGATATGGATGGCGATGGTATTGACAATGAATTAGATGATTGTCCAAATTCAGCCGGCAATTCAACAATGGACCAAATCGGGTGTCCAGATTCAGATGGCGATGGGTATAGTGACTCAGGAGATGTATTCCCTTCAGATTCAAGTGAGTGGGCAGACTCTGATGGAGACGGAGTCGGAAATAATGGCGATACATTCCCTACTGACTACAATGAAACTCAAGACAGTGATGGAGATGGAGTCGGAAATAATGGTGATGCATTCCCTAACGATGCGAATGAAACCACCGATTCAGACGGAGATGGAGTTGGCGATAATTCAGATGCTTTCCCAAATAATAGCGCAGAGAACTTTGACTTTGATGGCGATGGAGTAGGCGACAATTCTGATGAATTCCCAGATGACGCCAACGAAACTCAGGACAGTGACGGTGATGGAATTGGAGATAATGGAGACGAGTATCCATTCCTGAATAATTTCAATGATTCAGACGGTGATAGCTTCTTCGACCTTGAAGATGACTTCCCGAATGACCCAACTCAGTGGAGTGATTATGATGGCGATGGTCATGGAGATAACCCTGAAGGGAATGACTCTGATTTATTCATCAATAATGTAACACAATGGTCGGATACAGACGGTGATGGTTTTGGAGATAACTGGGGTAATCCTGAATGGAACACAACCCGATTATTCGTCTGGCCTGGACAATTTGTTGAAGGTGCTGAGTTAGCAGACCATTGTCCAACACAATTTGGTAATTCATCAGCAGATGGTTTCTTTGGATGCCCTGATGATGATAAAGATGGGATTGCAAATATCTATGATGAAATTGACAATAGTCAAAATGAAACCGTTGATTTGGATACTGATTTCGATGGAATATTAGACTCGGAAGATTTGTGTCCAGATTCAGAGGCAGGTGCTTTCGTAGATGCCAGCGGATGTCTTGTCGATTCAGATGGTGATGGAATTGATGATTTACAAGATAAATGCCCTAACACTAATCTTGGCGCTATAATTAATGTAGAGGGATGTGAGGTTGTTGAAGAGAAAGAGGAAGAACCCAAGAGTTACACAGAATCTCTATTTGCAGGCGATTCTGAAACAATTCTGAAAACGGCAGGTTATGGTGCAATTATCATTGCAGTGTTAGGTTTTATGCAAACTAACTTTGTCGCAGCGATGCTTCCTGATGCAGTCAGATGGCTCCAATTTATGAAAAAGAAATCAAAATTATCTAAAGAAGAAGAACAGGAATTATTGTATTTACAATCAATCGTACAAGCCTATTATTACGATTATGAAACTATTTCAGAAGAATTGCAGCAGTTAAAATCGGAACTTACTGCTAGATTTACAAATAATGAAATCAAGAAAGAAACTAGAGAAAAAATCAATGTTTTGATCAGAGATTTATTAGAAATGGATGCCACTGAGATGAATAGAATTGCTCATGATGACACTTATTTTGGTCTTGCAGGAACTATTGATATCAAGAGTAGAAATGAATTATTGGAGGAGGATTTGGCTATGAGAACTGACAACCTTTCGTTATTCAATGAGGCAGAACCTACAGTTAGTCAAACTGTAGGCGTATCATCTGTTCCAAATAAGAGTCTGGTCGGCGAAATTAATCCAACAGACAATCACGAATATCTTGAGTATCCATCAGGAAGCGGCTCTTGGTACCTAAGAAACCCTTCAACTTCTGAATGGGATAAGTGGGAGTAATCACATTCCTAGGAAGAACACCATTACCATGACTGCAACCGCTACGATGAGGATAATCTGAGTCACTAATTTAGGCTCATCTTTCTCACTTGAGCCAAATCTTCAATCAAAATTGGGCATCGCTAATTCGTTAGACACCAGTCATACATCGATTGAATAATCGGTGCTAGTGATTCTGATTTTTCTGTTAATTTGTAGGAAATCGATTTTGAATCGCTTACCTCGCGATTAACTAACCCATATTCTTCAAGTTCATTCAACCGTCTTGAAACGGTTGTGCCCGATGAATCCACGCTAGATTTTAGTTTAGTGAAACTCAGTAAATCACTTGCTTCATGGAGTATCAAAAGAATGTGTAAAGACTTTGATTTTGTCAAAACCTCTAGAAGTTCGTCAACCTTGGCATAATTTGGGTCGCATTCAATTTTCATATCTAACCAACCCTACGATTCGTTGCTAATATATCACTGATTTCAATTATTAGTTACATCGCCGTTACCATATAGTTAATTCTTGAAACTCTTCAGGGGGGGTTTATGCAGAAGTTGGTAAGGTCACCTGTATTGATTTCTTGCCTATTGGCTGCAACAATGCTAAGCGTGATGTTTTCGCCCATTATGACGCAAAGTCCCATTCTCGAAAATAGTACGGATAACTCGAGAAGCGATGAGTTCTCAACTTGGACATTATCTCCGTCATCTGGTCCTCATACAGGGGGTACAAACCTCACATTAACCACTACCGGACTTTCATCATATTTTGAGGAAAGTTCTTGGGAAAATTTCACAATTGATTATTCAGCAGATGTAGGTCAGTATTCATCGGTAGCTGTTGATTCCAATAATGGTATTCACATTTCATATTACGATGTCACCAGTGGGAATTTGAAGTACGCATCTAATTCCGGTGGATCATGGAGTAATTATCCAATAGACACCACAGCATCAATAGTTGGAAGGTATACCTCACTTGACATCGATTCGAATGATAAGGTGCACATATCCTACGGTAATCTAAATTCTTGGGACCTAAAGTATGCGACAAATATAGCCGGTTCTTGGAGTCGAAGCACAATCGATGATGGAGGCACTGGCCAAGCGGGCATGTACTCTTCGCTAGAAATCGATTCAAATGATTTGATTCATGTTTCTTATTGGGGCCGAAATTCTGACCTTAAGTATGCTACTAAATCAGCAACAACCGGGGGAACTTGGGCAGATGAAATAGTTGAGTGGGGATATATCACGGGAGAATGGACTTCTATTGCGCTTGATTCAAACAATAAACCATTTATTTCTCATGTGTCTGAAACACACGACCGTCTCGAAATAGGTTACAAGAGTGGCGGTTATTGGACTACACCGACTGTAGATTCTGGAAGTTCAGGTGAGATTGATCATGGTACATCTATAGCAATAGATTCCAATGATGCCAAGCATATTGTCTACTATGATGAAGATAATGGCGACCTAAGATATGCGGACTTCAACACTCAATCTAACCTATGGCAGAACACAATTTTGGATAGCACTGGAGATGTAGGCAAGTACCCATCAATAGACATCGACTCTCAAGATAATCTGCATGTTGCCTACTATGATAATGGAAATCAAGAATTGAAGTATGCATATCACAATGGTAGTTCTTGGGATTTATCTACTTTAGATGAATCAGGAGGGTATGCACCCATCTCTTACAATCGATGCAAATGATAACATCTACATTTCATACTACGATGATACAAATTCAAACTTGAAGATGATACAAAACATCGTAAATTCGAACGACCCTCTCGGTGAGGTGTCAATCGAGTTTGTAGGATATGGAAATGTAACTGGTACGGTACTAGATGATGAGACAATCACATTTTCTTCTCCACTAGGTAATATCGATGGAGAAGTAGTTGATTTGGCAGTTTGGTTGGAAAATGGAACAAAAATCAATCTCCCTGTAAGCTTCGAATATGAAACATATGATTCAGATGGAGATGGCATTCCAAACACCTCTGACGACTGCCCTCAAACCTACGGATATTCTACAATTGACCAAACAGGATGCCCAGACTCAGATGTTGATGGATACAGCAATTCAGGAGATGCCTTCCCTGATGAATCTAGCCAATACAGCGATTATGACGGAGACGGTTGTGGTGACAACCCAACTGGAGTAAATGCTGATGAGTTCCCTTACGATACAACGCAGTGTACAGATTCTGACTCAGACGGTTACGGAGACAATCTGAGCGGAAACAATCCTGACAATTTCCCATCAGATTCCAGTCAATGGAACGATACAGACGGTGATGGTTTTGGCGATAACCCTCTAGGAAACAACTCCGATAATTGCCCATCCGAAGCAGGAAATTCGACTATGCCTAGCCTAGGTTGCCTTGATTTTGATGGAGATGGATATGCTAACACATTCGATGCATTCCCGTTCGATGCCAGTGAAACCCATGATACAGATAGTGATGGCGTAGGTGACAACTCCGATGCTTTCCCAGTAAATTCCATCGAACAATTCGATACAGATGGAGATGGTGTTGGTGATAATGCAGATGCTTTCCCCGATGATGCGAATGAAACTATTGACAGCGATGGTGACGGCGTTGGCGACAATTCAGACTCCTTCCCTGATGATGCAAATGAATCCACAGATTCAGACGGTGACGGTATTGGCGATAATGCGGATGAATATCCTTTAGTTGACAATTTCATTGATTCTGATGATGATGGAATATTGGATTCAGATGATTCATTCCCTAATGATGCAAGTCAATCAATTGATTCCGATGAGGATGGATACGGAGACAATATTTCAGGAACTAACCCCGACCTATTCACGAATGAATCTACACAATGGGCAGATACAGATGGTGACGGATATGGTGACAATTGGGGTAACTCATCTTGGAACTCGACACGTGTGATAGATTTCCCCGGAGAATTTGTTGAGAATGCAGAATCGGCTGACCATTGCCCTACAGTTTCTGGCAACTCTACAGCAGATGGCATCTTTGGCTGCCCGGATGGCGATGGTGATGGCATAGCAGATCAATACGATGATGTGAATGGTTCCGCAGTAATCGAAGAAGAACCTGAACAAGAACCTGAACAAGAAACTCAAGACGAATCAAATTCTGAAGAAGAATCATACCTAGATTCACTATTTTCTGGAAATACCGAAACAATAACTCAGACGGCAGGATTTGGTGCCATCTTACTTGCAATTCTTGCTTTACTACAAACTAACCTTGTAGCAGGTTTACTCCCTGATGCTTTTAGATGGTTTCAAGTTTTACGTCGTTCAAATAAACTTTCAAAAGAAGAAGTTAAGGAATTGAATTACCTTCAATCTCTTGTCCAAGCATACTACTATGATGTCGAATCACTATTCGAAGAACTCGAACAACTTAGGTCTGATTTAACCGGTAGATATACCAACAACGAAATCAATAAAAATACCAGAGAAAAGATTGTGACATTGATTGAAGATTTGCAAACTATGGACTCTTCGCAAATCTCAGGAATCGCAAATAGTGAAGCATATTTTGGTCTAGCAGATACAGCGAATGTTGAAGAAAGGACAGAATTACTTGAGCAAAATCTGGCGATGATGGATCATGATAATGGGTCTGAACTTGGAATCAATCCAGATTCAAGTCTAACGGGGAAAATAAGCCCTGAGGATGGGCATGAATATCTTGAGTATCCGGCTCAAAGCGGTGTTTGGTACATTAGACAAACTTCAACTTCTGAATGGGATAAGTGGGATTGATTACATTCCTAGAAAGAAAACCATCACCATGACTGTAACTGCAAAAATGAGGATAATCTGAGTCATTAATTTCGGCTCATCTTTTTCGCTCTGAGCTAAATCATTCCATTCTTCTTCCATCTTCTCAGGCTGTACTAGACACTATCAGTCAAAAACGTTCGTTTATCAAAACCTTATTTCGCCTAAGTATCACCGGCAGTGACAAAGCCACCACCTGTTTAGCACGGCCATGGGAATCTTTGCAACTATTGGTCGCGGATGGGAAATGAGCAAGTTGAGTATGTCTGTGGTTAAGAAAGACCCAGAGTTGCTCGTCTACATGATAATTTGTGGATTTTTGAGCCTAGTGGCAATGATTGGAATCAGCATGCCTCAATATCTTGGACAATCTTGGGCAATAGATTCCGCAGGGCAAATGACGCCTGCATACATGGGATTTGTGTTTGCAGGATATATGACAATCTCGATTGTGGTTACCTTCTGGAATAGCGCAATAGTAGCTAATTCTCACATCAGACTTACCGGTGGAGATCCTAAATTCATGGATGGAGTGTCTGCAGCAATGAGTAAAATTCACATTATCATAATTTGGGGAATTATTGCAGGAACAGTTGGACTCTTATTGAAGATACTAAATCAGGCAGCAAGAGACCAGAAAGGTGGAGCTGCAATATTTGCAATGATTCTAACAGCAATCGGAGCAGCGATTTGGTGGATGATGACTTTCTTCATGATACCACACATGATTATCGAAGGAAAAGGCCTTGGCGAGAGTCTAAAATCAAGCAAGCAAATGTTCTTCAAATGCTGGGGTGAAAACGTCACATCCGGTATGGGTATTGGATTGATTACTGGATTCTTCGTAATCGTAATCGCTATGATAACCTTTGGAATGATGATCGTATTAGGCCCGCTATGGTTTGTTGGATTAATCATCGGAGCACTTGGGATTTCACTGGCCATTGCGTGGGGTAATGCTGCTGAGCAAGTTGCAGTCACCGCACTTTACCTTTATTCTAAGAACGGCGAAATGCCACAAATCTATCAGGACCTCGGAATGAAACAATTCCACATGGCAATAAATCCTCCAACCGCTTGAATAAATCAACGATTTAGAGTACGAGTCCAGCGGTCACTGCGCTGGAACTCCGACCACGTTTATCGTGGCGAAACTAACGCCTTTGATGTTGCTATAATTTCTGACGAAATTCATCGAGGTCGAGTAAGCAGCAAGGGCAATGAGGTCTGGCTGGTTTGATTGTAATGCCTACTTCGCCATCTTCGGCAACCTCGATGTTTTGAACAATATCACGCGTAGCCCAGGTATCTTGGTCGTGAGGGTCTCGCCAATCAGCAGCGAGACGCGCGACCTTCCTCTGCAGGGCTACGTGTGCTTGCGGCTCACTCAACATCCTCCAAGCGTAATTTCTCAACCTTGCCTTCAGCATCTAGCCAGTTCCGATCTGGCATGCTTTCAGAAGTTTCGAGCCCTCCTCGAACAATTTGAGTGTTGCATCAAGGTCAGCTCCGCCTGCTTCTAAAGCAGCCACAATTTCTTCTAATCTCTTCATCGATTCAGCGTAACTCATTCTCGCACCTCAGTTTGTACCCGTCCGTCCTTCAATACCACCGTGAGGGGGTCACCTGACTTCAATCCCACGATGCTGGTAACCGGAATCCCGTCCTCATCAATGGCCATCGAATAGCCACGTTCGAGAACTCTGGTTGGATTGGTAGACGATAGGATTGAATCGAACGCAGTCATAGCGATTCTTCTGCGAGCATGAACATCTTGTCGGTACTGCCGAATTCAATGCGATTCACCGATCTGCGTTTGCTTTAATCTGGCATTCGAAATACCGCGCATCGGGGCCGCACTCAATCGAATAATGATGTTCGACATCCTTTCATTTTGCCGAGCGAATAGTCTGTCGGTAGCGAAATCAATTCTATCACCTGCTTGTGAGATTATGGCCAGCAATTCCTCCTCTGATCGGCACCACCCGTTCAATCGCATTTGAGGGGGTGGACGCTCTAATGTCCGCAATCATGTCGCTGACCATGAAATCCGATTCATGACCTACAGCGCTCACTATCGGTGCCGGGCAGTCGATAATAGCCCTGACAGACCGACTCGAGGTTGAATGACCAGAGGTCTTCAGGGGAGCCTCCACCTCGGCCTAGATATGACCAAATCAGCAGATTTTACCTGCTGCCTTTAGCGCCCGAACTATTTGTCCAGGTGCTTGGCTTCCTTGAACTAAAACCGGAATGACGTGTATATGAGAAACCGGGCCACCGATCAGTAATCAAGCGCTCCATGTCGGCAAGAGCAGCACTACCTTCTCCGGTGATTATGTGCAATTTTTTAGGAATTAGCGGGGCTATTAGGCGAACCCTTTCCATCGTTCCATCATCTCGCCATCTTTGAATCAGTTCTTGTCTAATCTTCTCCATATCACCGATGCTCTTTACCGGTTGAACCCGGCTTGCTTTGAATTGCATACGACCGGTTTTTACATAGACATCTATGCCTCCAAGGGCTACTAATTTCGAGCCTTCCTTTATCTCTTGAGAAATGAATGAATTATTTCCTCCAAAGAATACACAATCAATCGAACCATTACTATCTGTCAATGTAAAATATGCATGACCAGAACGTGCCAGAGTTAGTTTGGTTAATTCCCCAATTATGGCAGCATTAGCGAGATATGGGTCATTGACTAGTGCTTTGCGAGCAAGGGACACATATTGTCCGACCCCAACAGGTTCACCCGCCATGGCCCCAGATGGGCGTCCGTGGTTCTTGAATAATCGCATCTAGCAGAGGAAGGGGTTTTGAGGGGGTGGCTAGTCCCCGACTTCGTTCCAGTACGGGGTTGGCCCCTTCTCGGAATGGTGATAATATGTCAGATAAGGACACTTCAAAGGAAAATTCCGATGATGATGAGGAGTGGATGTCATATGCCAATGCAGGATTTGGTTCTACAGATTATTCTCTTTGGGATGATGCTGAAGTTGCATCTGAAACCAAAGTTGAACCGGTTTGGGGTGATGAAGAATTACAACTTGATACTGGTGAAGAAGAGATTCCTGCAGCACCACGCCATGCAGGTTTGAAACACCTGGTAAGGATAGGAGCCTGCAATCATTGCTTAGGCCGTATTGGCGGCAAGAAGAGGTTCGGCCAATCGAGTTTAGATTCTGGAGTTGAAGTTCGAGCATCCGTTGTTGAATCCGATTCAACAATGGGTAAAGCAAGAGAGAAAGAACCATTGTGTCCATTTTGTGAAAACCTTTTCGAAGAGGCTCCACTACTTGCTCAATTGATCAAAGAAGCAGTTGGAGAGAGAGAATGTTTCCGCCTTCAATTAGGTGCTAGGATTCCTAAAGACCAAACCGAAGCCGAAGATCATTTGCGCAAGCGATTTGGTGCGGGCGGTTCTCCTGCACTAAAAGCCAGTTTGGTAGAAGAGGTTGCACGTCAATTAAACGACATAAATTTTGGAGTTAAACTGGTTATTGATAAGCCGGAAATTTTAGCTCTAATAGATGTTCTAACCTTGACGGTTGAACTTGATATCAGGTCTCATTATGTCTATGGCCGATACCGGAAACTAGCACGTGGAATCCCGCAAACAAAGTGGCCATGCCGTTCCTGTAAAGGACGAGGTTGCCAAAAGTGCGATCAAACCGGTCTACAATATCAGTCATCGGTTCAGGGTTTAATTGGAGACCCGCTACTGGAAATTTTTGGTAGTAAAGAACACGCTTTCCATGGAATGGGAAGAGAGGATATCGACGTGAGATGTCTTGGAAGAGGGCGTCCTTTCGTTATTGAATTGAAGCAACCTATGAAGAGGGAAGTTGACAGTGAAATGGTGATGAAAGCGATCAATGAATCAGCATCAGACCAAATCGAAGTAACCGATATGCGCCCTTCTAATCGAAGTGAAGTTGTGCGTGTTAAAGATACGCCAGCAGAGAAATCATACACCATCCGTTATCGAATCGAGCCACTCACTCAAGAGGGCTTAGATACGCTGACTCAACTCATTGAAGTTCCAAAGAATAACCAGGATAGAAACCGCCGCCGGAGAGACCACCATCAGGGTAAGAAGAGGCATTTGAAAAACGACGAAGAAGAGGCTCCTGAAGTCGACTATTCTTTATTGAAGAAGGTTGAATTAACAACTCTTTGTGAGGTTAAAGGATTAGCCAAGAGTGGAACAAAGGACGTTCTAATTGAACGTTTGATGAATAATAAAGAAGAAACCTTACCTTTGCCAGACGAAGAATACGTTATGGAAATCATGGAGAAATTACAAGGATGTACCCTTGCTCAAAGAACTCCAGAACGTGTTGCTCACCGCCGAGCTGATAAGATTCGTAAAAGAAAAGTAATCGAAACTTCAGGCCCTTCTATTGGCATTAATTCTGAAGGGGTTATGATTGCTGAATTCAGTTTGAGATGTGAATCTGGGACCTATGTCAAAGAAACTGTACATGGCGACGGCGGAAGAACTCAGCCATCAATCGCCTCTCTAATCAAGGCGAAATGTACAGTGGAATGGCTCGATGTTGCCGATATACATGCTGATTAAGCGCGTCGCGGTGCTTATATGGGGCAGTTAGGTCGGCAGGTTGCTTCCAATGGTCTTATGACACAATACGAAGCAGGAGTACGATTAACATGCAGCGATCCAAAGGCCAACGCCAAGGCACCCGATCTATTCTACGCAGAGGACGTCATCAGAAAGGACGTATCAGCATCTCACGCATTATGCATGAGTACGTTGAAGGCGACCGTGTTGCTATCGTTTTAGACGGTGGACAACAGATGGGAATGCCTCATCGCCGATTCCAAGGAAGAACTGGATTTATCCAAGGACGCCAAGGTAAAGCATGGGTTGTCGCTGTAAAGGATGGCAACATGCAGAAAACTGTAGTTGCTCGCCCAGAGCACCTTCGCCCACTGGAGTGATATCAATGAAAGATGAAGGCACATTTACTGATTTCTCATCCGTACGGGACATGCTTCATGACGCTCAAGAACGCCGTGGATTCCTTACTTATGAGCAGAAGGCTGCTCTACAACATGCTGAGTGGGCTGCTAGCGATAATCGCAATGGCTACCCTACAACAGGAAAGACATTCACAGACATGTTCGCTGCAATCATGGAGATTGAACTATTCCAGAAATACCCAGAGTTGGCTGCTAAATTAGCAGAACTTATGCCAATGCACTCCGATGATGTACGCGCAGTTATTGCTAGCCGCCGTATCTCAATCGATGGTGATGATGTCGAGAAAGTCCTCGATATTGTTCGCCAACATGTCAAATGAAACGCTACGGTCGGTGAGCAAAAATGCGTAACGATAGCAGGGGCGGACAGCGTAGGAATAACCCGCGCAACGAAAACAAACCAGATCCATTGTTGAAGGTCGAGTGGTGTCGAGTTATCGAACACCCTAACGCTACTGGTGTTATTGTTGTAGTAACAGAACCAGCTCTTCACATTATTCGTCTTCGTTCTAAGTCTAGTGCTGGTATGCAGATGGTAGGTGCAAGAATCTACATGGGTATCGACCATTCAAAGCGTGAAGTGGTCCAAGATATTCTTGGTTTTGCACGTATCCGTGATTTGTCTAATGCTTCAACTCAGGAACTTCCTGTAATCGTCCAGCAAATCATTGAAGATTCACCAGATATTTTCATTCAACAATTTTTCAACCGTGCTGGAAACCTATCTCTTAAGATGCATGCTTTCGAACTATTAGCAGGCGTTGGGAACAAGAAGGCGCTGGAAATGGTTGCAAAACGTGGCCGAGCAGGCTGGGAGAATTTTGCTCAACTCGATGAAGACTGTGGGATTAAGTCTGCCGAACTTCTTGCAAAGAGATTCGTATCAGAGATTGAAGATAGAAGTCTTTTACCTCGTCTCATCGACTTATTACTTCGTCAGGAGGAGTGATTACCATGGGCCATGGTGCCCGTGTTCTGATTGACCGTCTGCGTATGCGTCAGGACAATATCAAATCTCTAGGACAACACTTTCTAAACAATGAAGAAGTGTTAGACGAAACAATGAAACTAGCAGATGTAAGTTCTGAAGACAATGTAATCGAGGTTGGGCCAGGGCCTGGTGTTTTGACTGAAAGATTACTTGCAACCGGGTGTAATCTTACTGCGATCGAAATCGAGACGGGTGCTTGTGAATATCTCCGTGAGACCTTTCCTGAAATCAATTTAATCGAAGGCGATGCTTTAGTGATTAAATGGCCAACTGCCAACAAAGTTGTTGCAAATATTCCCTATCAGATATCTTCTCCATTGATAGATGTGATTACCCGAACACCCTCGATAAAAAAAGTGGTAATGTTAGTTCAGGAAGAATTTGCTGAGCGATTGGTTGTCGAATGGGAAAGCGACCGTGGAAGTTTGGGAATGTGTACTATGTTAGATTGGGATTGTACTTTCGAAATGAGGGTCGGACCACATTGCTTTACCCCATCTCCTCAGGTTCATTCTCGATTGGTTACGATGACTCGAATAGAATCACCTGAACATTCCAAACTCACAAAAATGTTGATTCGGCAAGCATTTTCTGAAAGACGCAAAAAAATCCGAAATACGCTTGCAAAAGCACCTAAGAGAATTGCTAGAGTAAATGGGTGGCATGCAAAATTATATCGCGATGCCATGCAGTCTATCGACTGCGAGTTTATAGATGAACGGCCAGAAGATATCGATATCGAAGATTGGCTCGAATTGGCACGACTTCTCGAAGATGCTCGGGCGGCGATGGGTTGACATCTAACCGCCCACTCGGCCTGTCTCGTCGGAGGGGAGCAAATGGCAAAGAAGGACACATATCTCGCCTTATTACGTCGAGGAATTGACGAAACCACAGCAATGCAATTGGCAGATGCTGGTATCAAGATTGGCGACCTCAAAAAGATCGACAAATCTCAACTGGTCGAAAATTATGGATTAAAGCCAGATATTGCTGATGGTGTACTAGATATCATTACAGCAGGACCACAATCTCACGGCAAAGAGAGATTCCTATCCAGAGTTTTAGCTCCTGAGCGTAAGCCTGAGAATAAGATTGAAGAATTAAAATTCAAGCGTAAGCAAAAGGATGTACTTACGGAATTGGCTGAGCAAAAGGAGCGTCTAAAGCTCGCTAAGGTCGAAGCATTCCGTGCTAAGAAACTCGTTATGAACAGGCTAGGAAAGACAGTTGAACTGATTGTCAAACTAGAAAATAACCTTCACGATGAAGGTAAAGATGACCAGAAGGTCAAGATTCGTGACCAACTCGAAACCCGTGGACTTGAGGCTGCTCGTGACCACGAGTTGCTGGAGATAGAAGGGACACCACAAGACATTGTAGACTTCCGTAGAAATATTGTTCCAAAACTAATACTTCACGCATGTCCTGAATGCAAAGAAGAAATGGACCCTCGTACAAGTAGAAATCCGGATGACCGTGAAAATTGGTCATTCATCTGTTGGGAATGTGAAGTACCGTTCTCCCCTGGACTATCACTTGCAGTCGACTATGTAATGGAAAACGGTGGCAGAATCGAAGTCGACCCTGATGCAAGGCCAAGAAACCCTGTTCCACCTAAACCTGCATCACAGGATTTCTCTACAATCAATGAGTTGGTAAAGGCAGAACTAGCACAAACCGGTGCAGATGCAGATTCAATGACTCAAGAAGCCGAAGAATCCGTTTTGACAAGTGGATTGATGAGCATCAATGATTGGATCGACCAAACACTTGCTGCTAAGGGTTACATTCAGGCACAAGAAGACCGTGAGGATTTCATTCTCCGCACAGGTGCAGGTGCTACCAAGTTCAACAAGTGGATGAAGAAAGCAGGACTTTACTTCAACAAGCAGACAGGCCGTTGGTCACGTTGGGAAGACCGTTGAGGTGCTTCTATGGGCCTCATCCGTTTCCTACGTGGTGCTAAACTACTTGGGCAAACAAAAGAGATACCAGGCAAGTCTCTGGTAGAACATGCACTTGCTGCAAACGTCGATATTTCTACAAATTGTACCAGTGGCAATTGCGGTTCTTGTATGGTTACCTTACTATCTGGAGATGTAAGTTTACCAGACCCTCTTACTCCGGGCTTGGATGAAGAGATTGTAGAAGAAGGGGCGAGACTAGGTTGTATTGGAATTCCTTCTGGAGATGTAGATATCGATATTCTACCGCCGATTTGATGTGAGATTATGGCAATTCCAATTTGGGTTTGGGTCATAAATTTTGTCGGTGTAATCGTAGCAGTGCGGTTTTTATCTTGGAGATTAAAGTCTAAATTAGCAGAAGTTGAAGAACGTCATGTGATGAGTGGTATTCGACATAGAAACCGCTTGGATGAATCAGAATAGCAACCCAAAGTGCATATGACTGACAGGTTGAGGCTTGAGTATGGCCGAACTTCGATTACAGACTACAGGAGCAGGTGTAATCCCATCTTCAGAGTTTACTCTAGGTAATCTCGAAGAGGCCGTCAAAGGTAAGGGAACTGCTTGGCTTGACATTCTCAAGCCTGATGAAGAAGTCAAACATTGGCTAGAGACTATTGGAGTTGACGAGTTAGCGGTTGAGGATATTTTTGGTCATGCTAGCGATACAGTTCAGCGATTCACAGATCATAGATTCATAGTAGTACGAGCAAGGGATGCAGATAACAGACTCGACACCGAGCCTGTAGCAATTATTCTACGTGGAGATTTAATGATAACAGTACGCGGAACTAGAATCCCTGCTCTCGATGTATTCAGTCGTCGATTAAAGACTGCTGATGATGATGAGATAGCGATTGGAGTTGATTTCCTTCTCTACGAGTTATTGGATTCTATCGCTGACGATTGGACTCCAATTCTGTCAGAATATTCCAACAAGTTAGATGATTTAGAGTATCAGGTATTCGACCCTTCTACATCCTATGAAGGGTTACTAGAGGGCCTTCACGATTTGAAACGATTATTACGTGAAGCCTCTAAGTCGATAGAATCTCTTCAATCCTCATGTTTACGCTTATTGAAACCAGGTGAGAGATTAATCGTCGAATCTTCACTTGCATTCTTCACCGATTTACAACAACTTGCAAATACACTGGTTAAGCGATGTTCAGCCTATTCGGCAGGTGCTACGAGTACCAGAGACACATATCTCTCACATGTCAGTATGGATTTAGCACGCTCAAATGCTAAACTTACTGAAGTTATGACAACTCTAACTATTATTGGTGCAATAATGCTGCCATTGACTTTGATAACGGGAATATTTGGTATGAATACAAAACTGCCTGCTCAACTCGATGAGCTTGGTGGATTTTGGACAATCATGGTTGGTATGATTGTTTTTAGCATACTAATGCTAAGTTGGTTCCGTCGGAAAAAGTGGATTTAATCACTCTTCTTGAGTAGATTTAGCCTTTGGCTCAATCAAGCCCAATGCTGCTGTAGTAAGCACCATTGAAGCAACTAATGAAAGCATAATCATCATTGCTGAGAATAGACCAAATGTGTTGAACAATCCCATTGAGGATGTTGCAATAATTGAGAATCCTGCAATATCGGATACTGCAGAACCGACTAATGCAAGAGCACATGCTCCTCCAACACCATGTAGTGCTTGGCTATGATTCTCCCCCTTTTCTCTACCTTCGCGATACCGTTCGGTAACGTGTATACAATAGTCAATCCCTACTCCGAGGGATATTGTAGCAATCGTCACGGTGACAATATTCAGAGAGTATCCAAGGGCAAATATCAGGCCATATAGCCAAACTACAACCAATAGAATCGGTGCAAGTGAAATCATTGCTTGCTTAACCGAGCGGAATCCGATAGAGAGTGTAATCAAAACAAACAATGAACCCAAAAAGAGAGAGGATTGCATTTCTGACTGCATTTTGTCACTGGCAATAAATCTCGTAACAGGCTTACCTGTTAGCATGACCCAAGTTAGTGGCTTATCCTCTTCCGTATCACCAGGCTCTTCCCACGTACCAGATGACAAGTTTAGCAGAGGCTGTAAATCCTTCTTTATCTCTTCAATTCCAGGCCCCATCGAAGGGAAGTCTTCGGGTGAAGTAATACCAAATCTTACCAGCATCATATCGTAAGTGATAGGGTCTCCGTTCATCGATAACCATACACGCTCAGGGTCGGGCTCTTCACTCGGTGAGATGTACAAGTCCATCAAAGAGGAAGGAACTTCAGTTCCAGGGATTCCATCCAATGTTAGAACACCATAGAAGAACACAATACAATCCTTGTCAGTGAGATCAGCAGCACCCAGTATGCCTATAGTCGAACATCCGGACTCATTGAATCCGTGGTCCCAGAATACTTGGCGGTCAGAAACCATTGAAGCTACAGCGGCTTTAACGAATTCATCTATCGCAAGTAATCCTACTCTGCCATCTGGTTGACGAGTCATTTTATCTTTGACTCCCTCTGTTTTCTCATCAGCGTTTTTCCTGAACTCATCTAATGCGGCAAATACAGCAGGGTCGGCAACATCGCCTTCCAATAGCAGCATAGCCGGTTCTCCTTCATCTGAGAATCTCTCATTAACAACGCCTACTCCGAAGGCGAAATCAGAATCTTCATCCAAGAAATCATCAACAGCGAAGTCTCCTTCTAACTGCATCATTCCCCAAGCCGCAGGCAAGGTCATAATGAGACATACTGCGGCAATAATAACTGGACGAGTACCTGTTCCTGATTTCACTGCAATCTTTTGCAGTATTTCCTTTCTCTTCAAATTCTGATTAAGTTCAGGAACCGTATTCTTCCCTCTCTTCTCCATCCATTCATCAAAGGACACACGTACTAACGGTGCCCACAATCCAGTGAGTAAGAACGCCGCTAGTACACCTAGTGCTGCCTCAACACCAAATGATCTTAATGCAGCAACATCGCTGAATAGATTAGCGCCAAATGCCGCCATGGTAGTCAGACTGGTTAGCATAATCGCTCTACCAACTCTTCTAACAGTAATCTCTCCTGCTGTTATGGATGAGCGACCTAAACTTCTTTCTTCTTTGTAGCGATGAAGAGCATGTAATGAATCATCTATACCCAATGCTAGAACTAAAATCGGCAATAGATTAGAGAATTGCGAGCGGGAAATGATATCAATTCCCAGCCATGAAAACATGGTTGCAGAATGCCCGATTAATCCTTGCATCCACAACAATGCCCCTCCAAGAGCCATCGATACAATCGCCACATCAGACCATCTTCTCAAAGATCCATATAGCAGAATTATGATTACGAAACCCATTGCGAAAACCAATCCGCCTGAATTTTGTAATTCACGGTTGACTTCGACATTGACCGCCTGTCCGACGATTACAGTCAATGAATTGTTATCATGACTACGAATCTGTCCTTCGAGGTGCATAACAGACCATTCAATCGAACAAGGAGATTCAAGACTTAGGCAGTAATCGGATGTGTAATTTGGAGGGTTAAGAATTAATTCGGTTCCACTTAATCTGTATCCTCCGATTTTGAAACCTTCATCATCGTAAGAGATTGATTTTTCTGAATGAGCGTCCTTCCATATGTTGGTCCATCCCGCATCCAACAATGCAGCCCTATCAAGTTGTACAAGTAGCCAAGAAGCGGATGCTGACCAACGGCCAGGTCCTGGTCTAGCATCTTTCCATGTACCATCATCTTGTAGTATCCCTCCAATCGGTCCTCCTACAATACCTGCGTTCTCACTAGCACCGACAAAACCTCTGTCGAGTGTTAGCCACCTAAGGAATGCAGAACCATTGGAATCGGCCATTCTTACTGCTGCTAAGTCGATGTGGGCTTGAGTTAAATTATCATCATCGAAATTCAAGCAATCTAACATTCCACAGTCATACCAATTGGTTTGTGGCGGTTCGCTTCCAGAAATGGTCAACGTTGGCTTTGTTAGCGCAGATTCATTTGCCATGAATCCCCTAAAAATATCTGCCAGACTCATTACTCCGGCTGTTTGCAATTCTGTTACGTCATTGATGAATGGTTTCAAAAACTTTCCAAGTTCATGGTTGTAGATGATATCGTGCTTAGCATCAATCTCTCGCAAAATCGTGAGGTTTAGAATGCCTCCGTCGGTAGCAGTAATCCCTTCCCAGTCTTCTCCAGCATCAATCGTTTCAGATGCTTGTGCAAATTTTGCCCAGTCAGGTGTTCCATCACTTAGGGTTGGAACTGGTACAGGGGAAGAGCCGACCATTGCTGGGTCTCTTACACTGACAACGAATGCTAGAATTATTTCTGTAGTATCGAACTCTTGATTGATAACGCGCTCTGCATTAAGTTCTGGAGAATCCATGTCATATGATTCCATATCGATTGGCTCTAGTGCCTTCAATGCACCAGGAACCATCAAAATTGTCAAAATAAATACAACTACGTGTACCTTTCTTCGGTTGGAGACCAAGACCTTTGATAGCGCTTCAAAGTCAGCCATTATTAGCGGGCTAATCTTCTTGTTATTGAACAGTTGTATTCATGTGTGTGGTATGTAACGCAGGTCCGTGCGGGGGTCGCCCAGCTTGGTCAACGGCGGTGGGTTTAGGTCCCATTCCTTATTGGTTCGCAGGTTCGAATCCTGCCCCCCGCATCTACAGTAACGCAGTACTGGAGAGATTTTATTTTCTAAATCTCAAACAGGAGCAAGGTCAAGAGTCCCCGACCAAATGTCTAATCCTCGAAGTCTACAATCGAATTTCTGACCTAATTCTAAGACAGAACTACCATCTTCTCTTTCCACTTTTAGACCAAATAAATCAACCATGAGGCGATCTTTACCGCCTAGTTGGCTCAAATGCATCCTACCTTCAAATGAGCCATCGTCCTCAAGGTCGAGATATATCCAAGGACTACGCAGGCCTATGACTCTAGCATTCCAAGTAGACGAGTCATCAGAGTTAGCCAGATGCATATTACAAACACTCGCAACCAGTTCCCATTCCAACTTCTTAGCCTGAGTTGAACGGGTAGAGCAATGTCCGGATATTTCTTCAACTTGTTCTAGGGAATGAATCCAATCTTCATTTCTCAAAAAGGACTTCAGTTGACGGTGAACCACCAAATCGGGATATCTTCTAATCGGAGAAGTGAAGTGAACATAGGCATCGAGGTCTAGGCCAAAATGGCCAAGGTTTTCTTCGCTGTATATCGCCCTCTGCATTAATTGAAACAAGCCTTGGTCGACGACTCTTCGCTTCACTTCTGAAAGTTTTGAGGCGGAAGACTGTGCATCTCTGAGGGCTTGTAGCATCTCTCCTCTCGCATCAGAATCAACAACACTCGAAAGGTAATCTCCATCTTCCTCTGAAGTTTCTTCTTCACTATCAAAAGATAGTCCAGCATCAGCCCATGCAGAAAGTAAATTCATAGTTTCATCACTTGCGGTTTCCCCAGTTTTCCGGTGTGAAGGCATGGGTAGTTCAATATCGATTCCAAGCGATTCCAGTTTAGCATTCAATGATTCTACTTCTGGAGTGTCAGGAGGAGAATGGCATCTCCATGGTAATGCTGCTTCTTCTGAGCCAAGAAGGTGGCCAACCGCTTCATTTGTTGCGACCATGAATGCTTCAATCATTTCTGTAGCATCGTTTGGCCACTTAACCTCTAGACTGATTTCATCACCATTAATCCGGGGCCGTCTTTCGGCCCCTGCGATATCTAAGCCTATTCTCTGAGCTCTCATTTGTTTGGATAGTGTCATCATCTCAGGGAATAACTCTCCCTTCAATACATCATCATAAGACAGGTTTTCTTTCACACGAATCAATGCTTGGTGGGCTTTACTAGAGACTACTTTAGCACCATCAATCTTCATCTCAATTACCATTGCAAACCTATCTGCATCATCTCTTAATGAACACAAATGATCTGCCAACCTTGGTGGTAACATCGGTAATACACAATGCGGTAGATAGACACTAGTTGCACGTTCACGGGCATATTTATCAAGAGCAGTGTCTGGTTTGACATAGTGGGCAACATCTGCTATTGCCACCCATAATGTTTGGCCGACTAAACACACAGCATCATCAAAATCTCTTGCATCTGGAGGGTCGATTGTTACGAAAGGAATGTGTCGAAGGTCAACGCGTGAATCTGTCATTTCAGGTTCAGGTAAGTTTTCAGCAAACTGGATTAAATCCTCCCTGTATTCTCTAGGGAATGGATTGATTCCGACCTTTCGCCGATATGATAATCTTGCATCTAGTAATTGTTCGGGAGTGAAATGTTCACGCATCAACCAAGCCATTGAGACCAATGGGTCGGGAAATCTAAGTTCAGATTCTCTTTTGGCATTCTTTTCTAGTTGTTTTACCATTTCAAACCCAAGATAAGTACGTAAGACTTCACCGCTTAGTAATGAGAAATCATCGGGAAGATTCTCTCCTCTTAACATCGCTAGCATCGCACCTTCGTGCAAATCGTGCTGGGCTTTGCGAACGGCGCTTTCAATCGATTCTTTTTCTTGTTTTGAGCGTAGTGTAAAATCTTCAGAATTTCCGACAAAAAGTTCACCTCTCCTACAAGCATGAACTATAGTTTCTTGAATCTGTGAACCTAATTGTTTCTCACTCAACTTTTGGCCTGGCTCTTTCAATAGAATCGTTTTTACTACTAAATCGACCGATAAGTTCCCTTCCAAATTATGAGAGTAAATTCGGCGGTAAAGACGTTCATCAGGGTGGCTTTGTGGACCTTTGCGCTTTTTCACAGACCCACGCCCTTCAGGGTTTCAAGTGCCTCTTTTTGGGACTTATCGAGTTCATCCAATTCTGCTAATATGAATTCTAGGTCGATATCTTTCACTCTTTGGCGGTCTCCGACTTGGGATAGTGAAGGAACTGTAATTTTCCCCTTAACTCCTGAAGGTAATGTTACTGTGACTTTACCGCCTAGTGCTAATGTTGAATAGGAAACTTCGACTTCTTTTACAATCCGTCCTCCGTCCCATCTACAACCTTCGCCCGGGTCGATTCTAATATTGATGATTAAATCACCCTTACTTCCTTGTGGGTGGCCATGACCTTGGCCTTTGATACGGATTTCTTTTCCATGATTTACACCAGGGCTTACATTGGTACTAACGGTTCGACGAATTCTGTCTATGCTGCCGTGGCTGCCAGGTATGAGTTGAGTATATGTTACATTGAACGAACCGCCTTTGTTCGCATCTTCGGGGCTAAGGTCGAGCCAAGCAGTAGCATTCTGGCCTCTTTCTTGCGGTTGTCTTGGCGCACCTCGTTGTCGCTGACTTCCTCCCATACTTTTCCCAAACATATCTGAGAATACATCCTCCATGTTACCCATTCCGCCACCTCGCCCGCCCATTCCTCCGAATGAATTTCCGCCTCTGGCTCCGAACATTTGCTCTTGTTCGTGTTTACGGCGGGCTTCGGCGGTGCCGATGAAATCGTATGCGGCTTGCACTTCTTTGAAGCGAGCCTCAGCGGTGGTTGAACCCTCGTTACGATCTGGATGAAACTGACGTGCTAGTTTGCGAAAGGCCTTCTTAATTTCCGCATCACTGCTCCCCCGTGATACACCGAGAACCTGATATGGGTCTCGCTCCGCCATGGTACCATCGAGACACGTGTCTGCTTTGAATCAGTCGATAAACGAACGTCGTTCGCGCCGCTGAGGTTAAATGAGGGCCATAAGTCGCCTGACTCCACTGAGGTGAAACCATGTCAGATGAAAAAAACCAAACCCGTTCTTTTGAGGATAAGGTACAGGACAAGCAAGACGCTATTGAGTCACAATTCCGCAAGGTATCTCGCGGAAGTTGGGCTCGTATTATTCGTATGGCTCGTAAACCAACTCCGCAAGAGTTCAAACAAACTTCGATTATTTGTGGAATCGGATTGTTCATTCTCGGATTTATCGGGTTTGTAATGCTTGTATTAATGGATAATTTCATCCCGTGGATTATTCACGATGTATTCGGGATTTGATTAAGGAGGAATAAAAATGACTGACGCATTTATCGCATTTGTTCGCCATGAAGAAGAGTTACTACTTCTTCGCCGCTCGAAGTCTGATTCTGATTCTGCTGGCCTTTGGGACGGAGTTTATGGAATTGGAGAAAACGAAGAAGACGTTCTAAACCGTGTTGCAGAGTGTACCGGTATACCTATTGAAGACTTGGAATATGTCCGTGCTGGACCTGCTCTAGGTATTGATATCGGTGGACGTTTACAGGATATCGCTCCATGCCTCGTTATTTCTACAAGTAAGGAAGTAATTCCAGCAGGCCGCTACACAGAGTCTACTTGGGTTGACCCGGGAGAGATCCAGAGTTTCAACTGTGTATTCTCCGATTTAGAGATGGAAAATAGCGAGAAGTTGTTCCGTGAGATGTACGGTTCAGTCGCAGCATACTTGTTTATTGTTAAGACAGCAATTGGCTCAGAGAAGAGAGTTGCAGATGAAATGCAGGCTCGCTTGATGGGTTCAGGCTCACTGTCTTCAATCTTGGAAGATGTTTTCGGAATCCTACATCCAACTGGAATGAGAGGATACGTAATGGTAGAATCTAGTGCTCTACACCATGTTGAGAAGCTTATCGGGCGCTCCGGCGGCCGAGACCCTAAGGCTCGCCGTGGACTAAACCAAACACCACTAAAGAACGCTAAGACTGTACTTCCAGGTGAAGCACCTCTCAAGGATATCCTTCCATACCTAGAACCAAAGGCGGTTACCAGCGGTATCGAAGTTGGATGTATTGTAGAGATCGTAACTGGCGCATTCAAGGGCGAAAAGGCACGTGTTACTAGTGTCGCAGAAACCAAGGAAGAAGTCAGTATGGAGTTGTACGAACAACCTATTCCTATGACACTCAAGATGCGCGGAGACCACGTCCGTGTCGTCGAAAGAGTCGAATGATGGCTTTTGTCTCACAACTGCCCCTTTCCACACATACAGTGTGTGCAAACACATTAGCGGATGTTTAGGTCCAACTAAGTATGGAAATAAAGGAAATTTTAGACCCAAAGAAGCTATTACTTGCAATTGGAACAATGGTAATTGTCATTTCTGTACTTGGAATGGCAAACAGCGAAGACTGGGCTGAATGGGCTTGGGATGACTAACCAGTAGGTGACCACGATGCTGCATATGAACAAATGTGGGCATTACACATGCTACCTATTGCAAGTAATGGCTATTGGAAATGGATTATTTGTAACAGGTAAACCTCTTGCTCAGATGTTTTGATTGGAGGATTCATGTTACTTACATCGGTAACAATGTTGTATATCGCTTTCTTCACTACCGGGGAAGACCAAGCAAGATTGACCGCAGTAATTGCTGGCCCAGCTTGGATTTGGTTTGTTGCTACATGTGCTATGGGACTCACTTGGCAAATAGGTGCTGGTGATGCAATGGAGATGACTTTTGCAGAAAATATTCCGCCTCTGGCTATTTGGGGTTTGACTGCTCTTAGCGGATTACTCCACGGCAACTTTCAAAATTTATTAGATAGTGATAGCGAATAAATCCACCAGTGACCCGAAAGTAACCGACACGGCGCGGTTAAATAGGGGAGTCAAGTCGGCAACTTGCTCACGTCCGTGTGAGTAACAGAGGTGTACAAACATGCCAAAACCTTGGACAAGCCATCTTATCATCAAAGCATTAGGTGTAAAGAAGTGCAATGGAAGTTTGGAAGCAGCTGTTGAGGACTTGAGCCTCGAAAAAGCAATGGACGTCGCTCGCCAAAAGCAAAACGACGGCCACCTTACTGGAGCAGATCTGAAAGCGCAGACCCGCGAGGTCATCGGCACATGTGTGTCAATGCGTGTAAAGATCGACGGTCTCTGGGCTAAGGACGCTCTGACCACAATTGCAAATGGAGAATGGGACGAACGTTTTGCTTAAACTGAACACGGACCGCGGTAGAGGGGTTAACTCCCTTCGCAGACCGAAGTGGTGAACAGAAATGGAAGAAAAAATATCAGAAGCAATCAAGAACGCCATCGAAGGCGCTCCGGAACGTAAATTTGTTGAAGCGCTAGAGATAGCATTTACAATCAGGGACGTCGACTTGAAGAACCCTAACAACCGTATCCAGGAAGAAATCCGTCTTCCTTCCGGTCGTGGAAAAGAAATCCAAATCGCAATGTTTGCAGCATCCGATGCTGCAAGGAAGGCTAAAGCTGCTGGATTACACGTCATCGATCCTTCAGACATTGAAGAATTAGGAAAGAACAAGGGCAAGGCTAAGAAACTTGCAAACACCTTCGACTTCTTCCTATCTGAAGTACCTCATATGGGTTTGATTGGTCGCTACCTCGGTGTAGTTCTCGGTCCTCGTGGTAAAATGCCACGACCAGTACCTCCAGTTCTCGACCCAGCTGTTATTGCTGCAGGTCTCCAATCAACTACAGTAATCAAGTCCCGTGACAAGGTTACTTTCCAAGCATCATTCGGAACATGTTCTCAATCTCATGAAGAACTTCTAAAGAACGCAATGGAAGTTTACAACCGTGTAACTTCCAAGCTAGAACGTGGAGTAGGAAATATCCGCTCACTTTACATCAAGACCTCAATGGGTCCAGCAAACAAGATAGAGGTGGTCAATTGATTCCTAAAGTCTCACCGTGGAAGAAAGACGCCGTCTCTTCATTAACTGGAATGTTGAACGGCGGCGGTACATTTGCTGTTATCGATATTCACGGAGTACCTGCAGATTCAATGCTAGGTATGCGTGCAGGTCTTCGTGGCAAGATGGAGATTCAAGTCGCAAAGAAGCGCTTGATGAAACTTGCTTGGGAAGCAGCAGGAAATGACTTCGCTGACTTAGAAGAAATGTATTCTTCAGCAGTTCAACCTGCTCTTATTCAATCTGGACTGAACTCTTTCGAAGTGTTCACAGAACTAAAGAAGACCGAATCTGGGCGTGCTGCTAAGGCTGGCGATGTTGCTCCTCACGACATTATTGTCGAGAAGATGGACACAGGAATGCCACCTGGGCCGATTGTCGGAGAATTAAACTCTGTAGGAATCCCTGCTAAGATCGTTAAGGGCTCCGTTCAGATTCAGAAGGAAGTTACTATTCTTAAGGAAGGAGATGTATTCGAGGGAGACCTTGGACTGATGCTTTCTAAGATTGGAATCAATCCAATCATTGCAGGTTTGAGACTTTGTGGTACTATCGAAGGTGGTACCAGTTTCAAACCAGAAACACTTGATATCGACTATGAGAAGTTTGAATCTGACCTCATCGGCTTTGGTGCTGGTGTATTCAACCTGGCTTGTAACATCCGCTGGTTTACCAACCAGACCATACCAACACTCCTGTCCAAGGCAAGCGGCGAAGCTCTTGCACTGGCACTGGAGGCGGCAATCGTCACAACAGACACACTGCCGCATCTAATCGGACGAGCAAACAGTGGCGCCTTGGGCGTTGCAAGTGTTCTGTCCGCTGACGCTCTCGATGAAGAGCTGAGCCAACTTCTTGGCGCAGCCGCTTCTGCTGCAGATTCTGCAGCAGCAGCACCGAGCTCCGACGATAGCCCTACCGAGGCTGAAGCGGAAGATGAAGAAGAAGAGGAAGAGGGCGGTTTCGACGGCCTTGGGTCCTTATTCGGTTGATAAAAATTTGAGGTGAAAAAATATGGAGTACGTATACGCTGCAATGCTTCTGCACTCTGCTAAAACTGAGATCGACGAAAAAGCTGTCACTGCTGTCCTAAAGGCTGCTGGTGTTACCGCTGACTCCGCCCGTGTGAAGGCTCTTGTAGCCTCACTAAGCGGTGTTGACATAGCCGAAGCAATGGCTACCGCTGTTGCTTCCCCTGCTGCAGCACCTGCTGCTGCAGCCGCTTCTGCTGAAGCTGCACCTGCAGCTGAAGAAGAAGTGGAAGAAGAAGAAGGCGGCGGCTTTGAAGGCCTAGGCTCTCTCTTCGGCTGAAGTCGAGTAGAATCGCAACAGATCCAATAGAACACATGAGACCAATTAGGGTCTGAGTGTGAGCAGGGTCCAGTTACGGTTGCCTAAGCGGTCCACAGTCCGTGGTCATCCTCGCCCACTTGTTGGGCTGGGGATTGCGAGACAGACCGTAATGGACCATCCACATTCTCCCCCTGCCTGGCGAGGGGAGATTGTGGTCTTTCCAGCATTCGTTTGAGGAATGCACCCCCTATCTTCTTGATAACATACCAATTGGGTTTAGTTAATGCTCAAGCGAAGAGAGTACGTTCTCGAGGTTTCGACCTCCCCAATTGAGAATATCAAATCCTTTCGCAAGATTACTGAAACTAATGATTGGGAAATTACTAGCCATCAAGGAAGTCGGCTAGTCGATAGATTTGCAATTATTATGCCGATGGCACAAAGCGCTCGAACGTTAGGTCTTGAGATTTTAGATGGACCTCTCCAAGGTCTTGAACTTCATACTTGGGCTGAAACCAAAGGTAGTGCTGGCTCGATTAATATGGCGGCTTGGACAATACCGGGTGGTGAAGGAAACGAGGAAGCAAAAGATATCATCCGAGAATGGGCAACTTCCTTACCTCGGTGTCCTTGGAAATGGTCATTTGGCGAGCGTAGTAGAATTGGTTATCTTTTGCCGGTTTTCCGCCGCTCACGTAAGGCATTTGCAAAACTGGGGTTAACCAAATGGGAAAATCAGTAAACCAAAACCCTTGCAAAGCATAACCAACTACATTGCAATAACGGAGGAAGAGAAATGTCATTAATCGACGATATCAAAACCGATCAGAAAACTCAGATAATGGTTGCAGGTATGCTTTTCTTCGCACTTGCTTTTCCTGGATACTTTTACTATTTATCAGGTCAAGAGTTAGATGAATACAGTATTAGTGGACCAGTCGGGGATTACTCAGTTGAGGGAACATATTCCTATCACGTAATCGCAGATGGTTCAACGTATGTGAATGATGGAACTACAGCAGATATAATGGCGAATTCAGATGCTGCTGGAGCGGAAATAGATGGTAAAAATATAGTTGGAGTAAGAGCAACTCTATCATTTATTGATGACGAAACTCAACAAGGTGTTGTAGGTTGTGCATCGCCTACTGCTAATGACCCGGTTGATGACGATGTATCTGGTAATATGATGCATTCAATGTTGGAACAGGCTAATGCTACCCAATCGGGAGATTCGGTGATATTAGAATGGCACGACTCTAGTATTGTAGGGACTACAGTAAGCAACATGAGTGAATCCGAAGTAAGGATGATGTTGGATGGCGAATTTGGAATTGGAGAACATTCGCTTGGAATTTCAGTCAATGTCAATACTGGTGGTGGTCCTGGCTGCCAGTCAAATGACGACGGCGAGGAAGTTGCCTATGTCATTGAATTGATTTCGTTGGAATACACCCTCGAAATGGTCGAGGCTGATGAAGAAGCAGAAGAAGAGGAAGAAGAAGCCGAAGAATAATCACAGCAATTTGCTGATATCGATTATTGGTGAAACCCTCTCATCAATCATTGCAAGAATCTCATCTAGAGTTTCCTGATCGTTTGCTTCAACCCTCATTACAAGAATCGCTTCTGTATTAGACTTACGAGCTAGATACCATCCCGATTGCAGACCGTCCTTTTCGAAGCGTACTCTTACTCCATCAATAGTTGAAGATTCATGGTCGTCAAATGCACTGGTAATTGCAGCCACAGTAGCCAACTTATCTTCTTCAGCACATGGCACCTTTACTTCACCAGTAGTGGGTAAGTTAGGGGCTAAGCGGTTTAATTCTGCACTAAATAATGCATCTCTACGAGACCAAAGTTCCAAGATTCTAGCAGCGTTGTAAAGTGAACAATCAAAGCCGTACCATCCGCGGTCCGACATGAAAATGTGTCCACTCATTTCTCCAGCCATCAAAGAATTAGGGTGCTGGGCAAGTACTCTCTTCATGAATGAATGGCCAGTTTTTGCCATCATTGGAATTCCGCCAGCCTCTACAATCGCTTTCTCAACATTCATCGAACACTTCACGTCATAAATCAGTAAATCCTTGCCTTCTTCAGTTCCAACTACATCGTCTGCCATCAAAGCAATCAATCGGTCAGGATAGACGAAATCACCGTTTTCATCAACAGCACCTATTCGGTCAC
This sequence comes from Candidatus Poseidoniaceae archaeon, assembly GCA_949373265.1. The sequence continues at coordinate 28,758 of CASICT010000022.1, forward strand.
CATCTCCGTCAGCACCCAAGCCTAACTCACAACCGTTGTCGATAACAGCCTTGGCTAAATCTACCATATTGTATTCACGAGTTGGGTCTGCTCCATGATTTGGTTCAGTATTATCCCAATCACAATACAAATCAATGTGTTCTGCTCCAATCATATCCAGTAACCTAGTCATTGCAGGGCCAGGAACTGCGTTGCCACAATCTACTGCAACCTTAACCGGTCTAGCAAGTTTACCTGTAGATGCAACGATTGCTTCGAGATAATTATCCTCATGAGGATGGTCGATATGTTCACCCGAGCCATCCTTGAATTCTCCAGTTAGGAATACTTCTTTCAATTCCTGAATCTCTTCACCAGCAAGTGGTAAAGTTCCTCTACACATCTTGAATCCATTGTGGGTTGGCATTGGAAGGTGTGATGCTGTTACCATAACTCCTCCATCAACAGGTAATGTCCAGCAAGCATGATACAAGCATCCGGTCGATACAATTCCTAGGTCTAGGACTTTAACTCCCGAATCAACCAATCCTTGAATTAGGTTTGAAGCATAACTCGGACTAGATTCACGAATATCTCTTCCAACTGCAAAAGAGTTGCAATCGAGGTATGTAGCCATTGCTCTTCCAAGGCGATAAGCGAATTCATCTGACAATTCTTCGTCTGATAAACCACGGATATCGTAGGCTTTGAAACAGTGAGTCGGCCATTCTCCCATATTGTAGGCGTGCAAGTCTTCTCGTATGTATTTCATCGCCTGATAAGGAACGAAATAGTCAATCCAACAGTAAGGAGTATTCCCCACTCAAACATGACATCCTTCCACAATGCTACAAGGGTTAAGGCAGATATCGAAGGAATACCAACCATCAATATCTTGGGCCAAGTAACAAGGCCACTCGGTGGCTTCTCGAGGTAAGGAGAGCCTGGCATTTGAATCACTCATCATTGGAATTTATTGCCTGAACAACAATTTCCACCTTGGCATTAGCCGGTAAAGCACCCGCTTCAAAAGCAGCACGGGCAGGCTTAATCTCCATGTTTTCAACCCACGCGCCATAAACTTCGTTCATCGATGCGAAATCGTTTATGTCGTCTAGTAAAACTTGAGCGAAGCAAACTGCTTCACGATTAACTCCAGCCGCTTCTAGTAATGCATCAATTTTAGCAAGTGCACCTGCGGTCTGACTTTTTATGTCATCACCAGCATCTACATCGATTTGGCCAGAGAGCCAAATCACTCCACCAGCCGTTACTCCGGGGGTATAGGGGCCGTACAATTTGCCGCCATCCACACTAATCGCTTTCTTCTGCATATAGGGGGCCACCACATGGTGGCACATCAAAATAGCCCGACATTGTCGAGCAAACATGGCGACGGGCTGGGTTATCGATCATCCCGCCCACGCTCGCTTGTTAGCGCCTATTATGCGTGAGTTATCTTCAACCGATGATGTCATCATTGCTTGTGACAGATTTGAAGTCAGAGCAATGATGGAAACTAGTGATGGCCATCTTCCTCGAAGAAGAACCGTATGGGTCCCTCGCCCAATAGGCAAAGGAAGATGGAAGAAAGCCTGGAAGCGAACAAGAATTTCTCGCAAAGCCCTGAAAGAAGTTGACAAAGTGATTAGCATTGGTGCGCCATTAGAACTCAGGGCGGCTCCTCGTAAAGCTAGAAGAATCTACATTACAGACACAGAAGTAAATCATTTAGCACATAATTTGGCAAAACCAACAGACATCATTATTCCCACTCATTTCATCGATTCATTATCTGGTCCATTGATGAAAAAGAAAGCAAACTTTCACCGCATCGATGGGCTACATGGACACATTCATCTCCATCCACGGATAAGACCGGAAGAAATCTCCAACCCACCTAGAGTGTTAGTTCGTAGGCTAATAGGGGATGGAATTCATGACAAAGATGAGACTCTTCAGATTCCAGATAGTTGGCTTGATGGCCTAACAATCCATCAAGCAGATGAAAATTCAGTAGAAGGAAACCCTTGGGATTTAGATGGAACTATCGCTAGTATGGATGGAGTAATTACACAATCAGTAACCCTAGCAAGTGAAGCGGTTTTACTTGGATTACCGACTCTACTAGTAACCAAAGCGAAGCGTGGTTTTCTTAATCGATTAATCGAAGATGGCTATCCATTATTCATAGCGACAAAACACGACGAATCAATACTGGCAACTTGGCTAGCAGGAATTCATTTGACCGATGCTCTTGAAACACCAGATTGGCCAGATACAAAATCAGAACTTCTTGATCTTATCAAGGATTGACATATGGTCGCCCGCTAATTCTTCAACTTCAGAAATACGATGCCAAGCAGCACTCGCAGCATCATCTCCGGCCACAGGTTCATCGAAAGCAGCTACAAGATAAGCAATCGATACCACGTGGCCACGAGGGTCTCTGTCCGGTTTACCATTAACGCAAAGTAGCCTTACCACTTGGCCATTAATCCCGCATTCTTCCTTCAATTCTCGAAGTACTGCAACCTCAGGGTCTTCGCCGTTTTCTACGAATCCTCCAGGGAATGCAAGCATGCCTTTCCATGGTTCCCTACCACGTCTAATAAGAAGAATCTCATCTCCACGTATAGCGATTGCATCGACCGCCAAAGAGGGCTGAGGCCATTGGCCACAATCATCGCAAGCAGACATTTCACTCACCAAACCTACGCTTACGTGCTTGATATGTCTGAATCGCTTTGAGTAATTCTTTCTTAGAGAAAGAAGGCCAAAAGACATCAGTGAAATATAATTCTGAATAAGCCATTTGCCAAAGTAAGAAATTCGAAATTCTTTCTTCGCCAGATGTTCTAATGACCAAATCAGGGTCTGGCATTTCTGCAGTGTACAGTCTTCGACTAACTTCACCTTCGTCTATGGAATCCAGTGGTAGTTTACCAGCGCCATGGTCAGCAGCGATACTCTTTATCGCACCCAACATCTCTTCACGGCTACCATAAGCAAGACAAATAGTGAATGTATATTCATCATAATTTGCAGTTTTCTCTTCAGCATAATCTATTGCTTCATTTACAGATTTAGGAAGTAATTCCCTCTTACCAATTATCTGAACTTTAACACCATTATCGTGAATACGTGGGTCGTCTGCGATGTCTTTCAGACCTTCGATGTAAAGATTGAATAGCCCATCTAATTCTCCACCTGGACGATTTAGGTTTTCAGTAGATAATGCATAAACTGTGAAGTAACGAATTTCTAATTCAAGAACCCAATCAAGAACTTGTTCAAGTTTCATCTTACCCATTTTGTGACCAATGTCTGTTTCCAAAGCCTTGGACCAGGCGAATCTACGATTGCCATCCATAATAATGGCGAGATGGTTTATTTTATCGGGGTGCTTCTTGACAGTTCGTAACAGTTTAGCCTCAACAGCGTTACCAAGAACATCTCCAAGGCGATTGCTGATACCCATAACATCGCCCCCTTTGCCCAACCCATCCGCTTCAACCGTTTGAGTTAATCCCCATCGGCTCTTCGGGTCAATCATGGAGGAGAGACCATGGTGGCCAAAAGGCATCGTTCAGAGTCATGATGAGTCTTCAATTTCAACCTCTTGGGGGACTCGTCCTCTGCACATACCAGAGATAACTCTGGATTGGTGGAATAGTTTGAGTAAAACTTGGGGCGATTGGCCTGTGGTTGAGAAATTTGAACAGATTGATGAAGACCGTAGTGGTATCTGGTTCGATATAGGTGAATACAAAGCATTGGTAATACCAATTCCAACCGGGAAACATGCTTCTAGACTTAGTAGAAACCCACAACTAAAATCTGCTTTGGATAAACATCTCCAATTACCGATTGCTGGTTATGATAAAGATGGAGACCATGTTCTAATCTATCCCAAAGACAAACCTGCCAAGATTACTGCAAAATCGTTAGCAGGTTTACATGTAGCATTAATCGACGGAGGCTGGAGTACTCCAAACGATGAACATGGTTGGAATTCTCGATTAAAGAAGGTTGAAGATACTATCAAAACGAGTACCTTATGGAGAGCACCGCATAGTTTCAACACCATCGGTATACCTCGGATAGAACTAGATCGAATGCGCCCTATACCACTGCCGCTAGGTGAAGTTTTAATGTGGAATAATGAAACAAACCTTCCAATGATTAGACAAGCAATGAAACATGATGTCATTTTGAAATGGCGAGAATTTATTCCTTCGAAATATTGGGGTGAGGATGTAATGCGTATCGCAACAGGCGGTATTGCTCATCTCAAATACGACCTGAACATTCTTTCCAAAGCAGAATCGGTTGCTTTTGGAATTGAAGTTCCAGAGATTGACCAATATCTCACCGGTGTTGACAGAGTACAGGCAAAGTTGGGCAATATGCGATTGATGCAAATGGGCATTCCTCTCGCTATATTCGGGTTGATAATCTCCTATTGGCTATCACGCGCAGGCGAGTTTGCTAACCCCGAAATTGGGTATTGGACTTTTGGGATTATCGGTTTTGCATCGTTAATGCTCTACTCAATAACCGAGCCTGATTGGCGTCATGAACTATGACGTCGGCGATTATCGTGGAAGTTGAGTTTGTGGGTTTTGCCCAATTCCATTACTTTGATTAGGAAATCATCTCGAGCTTCTCGCTCGACCTTTCCACTATTTATGTCCCAGTAGATATTACATCCAATATCGATAGCGTCAGGGCCCAGAGAAGACACCTTTGCATATGAATCGCCTTCTTTCATCGTCTTTTCGTGGTTTGTAACTAATTCGACAACGCCATCACAAAACTCGGATACTTTACTAGGATCTGAGTTGATGTCAAGTTTGAAAATTGGCTGCCAGCGACGGAATCTACGCTTGCCCCAATTCTCGACAGGAGTATTTGTCAAGTTTGCATTAGGCATGGTAATTACCGTATCTTGGCTAGTGCGGATAAGTGTAGTGCGTAGACCTATTTTCATTACTTCTCCTTCAACTGAACCAATTATGACCCAATCTCCAACTTGGAAAGGACGGTCTAGAAGCACAGTTGTAGCGCCGAATATATTGGAAATTGTATCTTGGGCTGCAAGAGCTAATGCAAGTCCAGTGATACCTAAGCCTGCAACCATTGTGGTGAGGTCAAATCCTAATGCATCAGCGATGAATACTAGGCCGAAAATGACAATCAAAAACCGCATGATACTTTCTGCTGCAGAAACGACAGTTTTCTGTGACCCATCTAATTCTCCATCATCATCAGTCCACAATACGAATCCATGAATAACTCCAACGAATCTAAATGCCGTTACAACTATTGCAACTACCATAATCAATTGAAGTAATGAAATAACCCAATCTACATCTCCTATCAAATAGGTGCTAACCCAGCATCCAGCCGCAACACCTAGTGACTTCCCAGAACCAGTTAATGCGTCTTTAGCAACTTCACTAACCAGCCTTAAATTACCGAAGATTCGCGGAATAATAAATCCACTAATCTCTCTCATCAGGAGAATAACAATGAGTAGTAAAGCCGCTGAAATCACACCTTCAATACTGATTCCGTAAATATCTCTGTCATGGCCGGGAATGGCCTCAATTAATTTCTGCATATTGAAGTGGGGGTCTCCAAAGGTGATGTTGTTTTCCCTACATCTAATTCATTTCAGCCCCCTTAGGGGGCTATTTCACGGACGCGACGCTTTCAATAGGGGGTGGCTATTGGCCAGAGTGGTAGCCATGCGTTTTGAATCCCGAAAGTTGTCTCTTTCAATATTACTTCTGCCGTTTTTACTCTCTTTCCTTTCACCGGTGGTGAATGCTAGTGTTGTAGAAAGTACGGTTCAATCACCCGGGCCAGAAGATACTTGGTCAGACGATTATGTTGAACATATTTTCCCTTGGGGCGGTGATGCTAAGGTACAATTCAAAGAGTATCATACGTATGAAACAATGAAGCAGCGAATGATGCGCTTAGCGGCAGATAACCCCGATATCATGGAATTCCATGAGGGATTGAATGGCGGAACAAACGCTCGTGGAGAACAAACTTCAGTCGATAGTTACGAAGGCTGGTTTTACGGTCACGCATCACCTTGGCTCAAAATTACAGGTAACGTTCAGGGAGGAGAATACAATCAATTCAATGGCGATAATGGAAATTATGAAGACCGACCAGATGTCATGATTGTCGGAAATCATCACGCTCGTGAATGGATGAGTTATGAGACTCCGCTACTAGTGATGGAAACCATTGCTTGGTACTATGGAATGGGCCCAACTGACAATGATGGTGATGGCTTATTCGATGAAGATCCATGGGGCGATGCAGATGGTGATGGAATAGTTGACGACGACGGTGATTGTCTCGCTTTAAACGAATCTCTCCAAGATAGTAACGGTGATGGAAAGCGATGCAACCCTGGAGATCTTGGTGTCGATGAAGATTTCAGTGAAGTCGACTTGACTAACTTGATTAACAGCCGAGAAATTTACCTCATCCCTATGCTTAACGTCGATGGAAATATCTACGATCGTGATGTTTTCATGCCTGGCCAATGTCCTGGAGAAGAAGCTTGGGATTGCTCGGCGGCTGGCTGGAGAAAGAATCTGCGCGATAACACAGTCACTGGAGTTACTCCGATTCCTGATTTGGATGAAGCGGTTGACGAAGGCTGTGACGGTGTAGACCTAAATCGAAACTACCAATTCGAGTGGGGAGCACCTCTGGGTGCAACAGGTCCACTATTCCCTGGTGCATGTTATGCAGGCCAGAATAACGATGTTTACAACGGACCAGTTGATGATACTGACAACGATGGGGATGGTCAAATCAACGAAGACCACGTTGATGGTAAAGACGATGACGCTGACGGTATAACCGATGAAGATTGGTGGGGCGGAAACACAGAGCCAGAGACTAAATTCATTCAAGACATGACCGAAATGAATGATGACAATGGTGATGGGGCCTCAGAATTCAAAGCAACATTGACTTACCACTCATACTCTGAATTGGTTCTATATCCATGGGGCCATTGTACTAATTGCCAGAGCCCAGACCACGACCAATTGGTGTTCCATGGTGACCAAATGGCAACTATGACCGATTATGCCAACATGCAATCTTCAGATTTGTATCCGACCTCTGGTGATTTCTGTGATTGGCACTATGGTGTTCATGGCTCTTATTGCTATACTATGGAAATAGGAACTGCTTTCCATCAGAATGAAATCGATATCGATCACATCGCTGTTCGAAATCTAGGAGTTGCTTTCTACATGACAGAGATTGCAGATAACCCTCGTGAAAGGGCTGATTTTGCTATGGCCAATGTCGTTAGAAATCAAATTCTTGAAGAGCCAAGTCAAATAGTAATTCCAGAATCAGGAGACATTCCAATTTCCATGTGTATCGATAGTGCTTTCACAATTGATTTAGATCATATGAAATCTCATGTAATGTATCGTTTGGTCAAACCAAGCAGGTCACAATCTGATTATGGACCAACAGAATGGTTTTCTGAAGGTTGGTCGCATGTAGGGTTTGAAATGTCCGAAGATACGTCCTGCCAATTACTCAATTCTACAGGTGAAGGATACAAGATAGAAGCACATATCCCAATCGATGATACAGATAACGGCTACTTGCATTACAAATCGATGATTTCCACTCTTGGTGGGACTCAAAAGATATCATATCCTTCAGACGCACCTTACTTTGAATTAAAGGTCGAATATCGAGCGCCGTATGGTTCTTTAATGGGTTCTTTGGCTTTATTCTCTACAGTTGCAGTCTTTGTTTGGGGTGGACTTGGTGTCTGTCTCAGATTGATGATGGTTGATGAGGAAGAGGTACTTGCCGAACTTGTTGTTGTCGATGAATCGATTTTAATCGAGGCTGAAGTAATGGAGGAGGGCTCCTCATGAGCCAGTCTGACCAATTTAGCGGAAGAATGGGACTCATCTTCGCAGCTATAGGTGCCGCTATCGGTACCGGAAACATTTGGCGATTCCCTAGAATGGTTGGTGCTAATGAGGGAGGAACTTTCCTTATTCCCTGGCTAATATTCTTGTTTGCTTGGTCTATTCCTCTGGTAATAGCAGAATTTGCATTAGGTAAGAGAAGTCGAACCGGAACGATTGGAACATTCCGTATTTTCGCAGGAAAGCATTTCGCTTGGATGGGACTTTGGACCGCTTGGATTTCTACTGCAATTGGATTCTATTATGCAGTTGTAGCAGGTTGGTGTCTGAAGTATTTCCAGTTAGGTGTAACCAATGGCTTGGTTGGAGAAAATGTCGATACCCAACTTGTTTGGAATGAATTCTTACAATCTTCAGGAAACGTGATTTTCTACCAATTCATAGTTATTGCAATTACATTGCTAGCGATTTGGAAGGGTGCTAAAGCGATTGAAAAGGTGAATGTAATTTTGATGATATCGTTATTCGTTTTACTATTCATGTCTCTCGGGCTATCACTTTACATGGACATGTCAGATGGAAGCCTTGATGGATTCCTATTCATGTTCACTGTGAAGTGGAGTTCACTCAGTGACCCTGCTATCTGGATAAACGGTTTATCGCAATCGGCATGGTCGTGTTCAGCAGGAATGGGAATGGCAATTACATACTCGGTTTACATGCGTAAGGATGAGGATACTACTCTCAACGCATTTACTATGGGATTAGCAAATAACTCGATTTCTATCATTGCAGGATTAACTGTTCTTTCTGCAATCTTCGCAGTTTCAGAGAACCCATTAGAGACGGTAACCAATGGTTCTTCTGCAATTACATTCCTTGCATTACCTGAAGTATTTGCTCAAGCCCCTGGTGGCGGAATTGGAGCATGGGTAATGATGACAGGTTTCTTCTTAGCATTGTCATTTGCAGCTCTAACATCTATGATTTCAACAGTTGAATTATGTGTTCGAAACTTCGTTGACCACGGCTATGAACGTGAGCAATCTGTTCTCTTGACGTCGGTCGCAATCCTGATCTTTGGATTACCGTCTGCAATCTTGTGGATTACAATCGCTCCTGATGGTACTGCATTCCCTCAATTCCTTGAAGTGCAAGACCACATTTGGGGATATGGATTGATGTTTAGCGGTCTATTCATAGCGTTCACGATTTGGAAATATGGATACCAGAAATGGCGCGCCCAAGTCGAATCTGGTGAAGCCGCTTCAGGATTATCCGGTTACCTAGGCGTAGGTGTATCCGCATTCCGTGACGATTTCATCAACACAGGTGATAACGATATTTGGATTGGAAGATGGTGGGATATTCTGATGTATTTGGCATTCCCAGTATTGTTTACAGTATTGATAGTTTCATATTTCGGAGACATGATGGCCAATACTCCAGATGTTTGGAATCCATCTAACCCTAATGGAATCACAATTATTCTACTCTTCTGGGGAGTAGTTGCTGGTGGATTCATGCTACTGAACAAGAAGTTGATTCAACGCCCACTATTCAGAAATGTACCTGAAGGTGCAGATGTAGACATCTCGATGCTACCTGGTGGAAAAGACGACTTAATCGTCGAAGTAGGAGAGTATCCTGTAGGCTGGGAACATCTTGCTGAAAGACGATAGGCGTACTGATTATTGGGTGTGTGAAATATGGCCCTAAGCCTATTCCAATGGATAGGACTCGGTCTGGTGACAGCAATAATTCTCATACCTTCAGTCAGATGGTTTTGGACTAGATTCGATTTACCAAGCAAAAGCGCTTTAGCGATAATGAAACAGCAGGAAGAGGATGCTCAAGAAGCAGAAACCTGGGCTGGTATAGAGGCTCAAGTCGAGGCTGAAACGGCTGTTAAACGTGATTTTGAGATGAAGGAACGTGAGAAACAACAACTCTCTGGCCAATCATTAGACGAACATAAATCCACAGATGCTTGGACTAAACTGGGAATCGATGCCCCGATTCAACCAGTTGAGAGAGAAGTAGCACCTCCTGTGGTTATTGTAAAAGACGTAGAAGAGCCAGATTGGGAACTTGTCGAAAAAATGTCAAAACTGGCTGAACCGGTTGAAGGAGTGCCAGATGCTCCTGATTTAGATCAATTATCAAATGAAGAATCGGATTAGCGAAATGACTGCTGATACAGGCATTTCAGGGCTAAGGCCAGCCGTTCATCTGAAATGCTCGATGCGCCCCCCACAAAGTGATGGTGCAGAGACCACGCGGAACCCGGGACTTTACCCCGGATGTTATGAGTCGGCGATTAGCCTTCGAGAGTTTACTCGAATCTAAGGCCCTATCTCATGGTTTCAAGCGTGTACAGACACCTATTTTTGAAACTCTAGATTTGTTTACTGCAAAATCGGGTCCTGGTGTCGTCAAACAACTGTATGCATTCCAAGATAAATCGGATAGAGCATTGACTCTACGGCCTGAACTAACCGCTCCTGTTATGCGAATGGTTAGTGAGGAGATGAGAGGTTTTCCAAAACCGCTTCGTCTATCCTACTTTGGTCAGTGTTTCCGATATGAGGAATCAAAGAAAGGAAGATATCGGGAGTTCTTCCAGTATGGTGCTGAATTGATAGGTGCTAGTGGGCCACTTGCAGAGGCTGAAGTTGTAGCCCTTGCCATCGATATGCTTGATGGATGTGGCTTGATTGATTACGAAGTGAGAATCGGTCATGTCGGCGTTTTGAGAGATATCTTAACCGGACTTGGCCTTTCTACAGAAGGGGAACCAGAATCCTCAGTCGCCAGTGCTATGCGCCTACTTGACAAAGGAGATTGGGATGGACTTGGCGAATTATTTGCTGCCAATGGTATCGATTCATCTGCAACACAGAACCTTCGAAGTCTATCACAATTAGACGGTGGAATCGAAACTCTTGATTCTGCTAGGGATATATTGTCAAACATGGGCGTATCTTTGGAATCATTAGACGAGTTGGCATCGATGCTTAGTGCTCTAGATGCGCTAGCTCCAACCCCGCCTTCACTCAAGGTGAATCTATGTGTTGCTCGCGGACTTGATTATTACACAGGAATGGTATTCGAAGTAAATGTAGCAGAACTTGGAGGGGAGGGCCAAGTCTTGGGAGGAGGCTCATACCGACTTTTACATCTGTTTGGATTAGATGACCTCGACCCATCATGTGGTTTCGGTCTAGGGTTCGACAGAGTATTACTCGCTCTTGAAGCACAGGCGTCTAGAGATGGTCGAAGCGAAGTTGTTCCCGGCGAAACACCTGCTCCAAGTACGCTAGTGCTACCATTCAAAGTCGATGCGAGTGCCGTTCTTGGTATCGTAAAGAATCTAAGGGACTCTGGCTATAATGTCGAGTTGGACTTGAGAGGAAAGAACATCGGCAAGTCCCTAGATTGGGCTTCTAAGAATGGATTTACCAACGTAGTAATCGTAGGGCCACAAGATTACGAAAGTGGCCAATGTAGTGTCAAGAATCTTGTCACTGGTGACCAAAACGTGGTCGCTTTAGATTCAGGATCTATCGCTGACGTTCTCTGAGTCTTTCCTGCCAGGCAAGTAAACTGCAGCGAGTGTCATTGTTGCAAGTGCAGACATGAATAGGAATCCCGGTTGTTCTTCTGCCACCATTATTTCTTCATCTCCTGCTTGGAATGATTCATCCCATGAAGCAGGGTCTATTGGCAGTTCAACACGAGTTTCTCCGTCACCAGAAAGGCCAATTGTAAAGTTTGCAACTTCTCCAGTTATAGTACCGGGAAGTATCCTTGCTGACGGTCTCCTTTGACCTTCATTTCAATTTGAATAGATGGGTTAGCAGTTGATGCATCCCAAAGAGTCTGGCCTTCTGTAATTCTATGGGTGATTGTGATTGGATTCCATCCATTAGAAACTTGTGGAACATGTTGTCGAACAATAGTAGTTGCTCCAGCCCATCAGCGTGACATTCAACTCTTCACAATCGTTTGTACAAGGACCATCATTGTCATTATTTGTCCAATCGCCGTCTAGATATATGTTCAGAACTATTCTAACTTCTCCATCGAGAGTCATGTTTAATCTTTTACTCATCTGAGGGTTCATCACGAAACGCTTGTCAATATTGATGACTCCACTAGCCTTTTCTTCAGAATACACGTTGTCATTTGCATTATCTGTTTCATTTGCATTGAAGTGAGACCAGAATGTAGACTGTCCATTAGACCACAAATGGAGTACAGTTTGATTTGCACAAGGTTGTTCAGGGTCCTCCATACATGTGTCCATCACTTCTTCCTCTTCTTCCATACTAGTGGAGTTGTTAGTACCTCCAACTACTGGTACACAGATTAGAATCGCCAGCAGAATTGCCAATGAACTACGTCCTCGCATGGTGTATCGTTAACACCGCAAGGATTTGGACCTTACTATATCCTGACAATCAATCAAACCGTTGGAATCCGACGGAACCACCGGACTTTACTTTGGCACGAGTGAGTTTGAGCATGTCTCCAAGTTGGTCAGGTTCCATCCTCGCTTTGTTCATTTCAACTCCACCAACTCCAGTGATGATCGCCATGACCTTGATAGTGTCACCAAACCCAGGGTCTTGTCTTGCTCCCCAGATTACGTTTGCCTCATCACTAACGTTTGCAGTCATTAGGTCTACGACCTGTGATGCGTTTTCGAGAGTCATGTATTTGCCACCAGTAACGTGAATTAGAACACCAGTTGCTCCAGAGACATCAACATCGAGTAGAGGGTGGTTGAGTGCTTCATGAACTACTTCTTCTGGACCGCGGTCACTTTCGCCATACAACATCATTGTAACTCCACCATTGGCCATAATAGCCCGCACATCTGCGAAATCGAGATTGATTAGTGATGGCAAGGTAATTGTCTCTACAATTCCTTTGACAATTTCAGCGACCAATTGGTCCATAATTGAGAATGCTTCATCCAAAGGCAAGTTTGGTACGAAGTGAAGTAAGCGATTGTTATCCAAAACAAGAACCGCATCTGCTACTTGTCGCAAACTCTCCAGACCTTCTAGAGCACGCTTCATTCTCTGCCTTCTCTCCACGTGGAATGGTGTTGTGACAATACCGACAACCAATGCTCCTGCCGCTTTTGCTTCCTCAGCAACAATCGGGCAGATTCCAGTTCCAGAACCTCCTCCTAATCCGCTGGCGATGAATACTAAATCAGCCCCGGTAACGATTCTTCGAATCATCTCTCTTCCGGCTTCAGCGCAGCGCCTTCCTGTGCTTGGGTCGCCCCCTGCTCCAAGGCCACGAGTGATGTGTCTGCCTACCAATAATTTCTGGAGAGCACGAGTGTGATCTAAATGCTGTTTATCTGTATTAATTGCTACAGTAATTGCACCTTCTACCCCGAGATGGGTTATGCGATTTAGGGTGTTATTACCTGAACCACCACAGCCCACGATAAGGATACGAGGATTGGGTACACCGAATGACCCCATCTCATCATCTAGGAGTGCGGTCGAACCTTTTCCTATTGCCTCTTGGGCAAGTGAAGCCACCATGTCATTCAACGATTGGTCTGCTTGTCTAGTTGTGCGTGCTGCATCGGGTCCCATCCCTTACGCCTCCAAGAAGAACAAGGCTATTCATTCCACTATTAACGGTGATGCTTGCAAGCACTAGTCGCGAGCCTATTTTACGACCCTAATTTCAAGTTCAGTTTAGTCTGAAGAATTGATATACACGAGGTTGGTCGCACAGACTACCTCGCTTAGCTCAGTTGGTAGAGCACCTGGCTGTAGTTGGAAGTATCCAAACGTCTCAGCAGACACCAGGGTGTCCCCAGTTCAAGTCTGGGAGCGGGGACCACTTTCGTTGGGTAGTCAGCCTTGGCTTTACCTCGTGTCTTAGGCTGAATGAATTATCAGCATAGATGGATTCTCCATTAGCCAATAACCGTCTCAATTTGACTAATCTGTCTGTGACATCTTCACTTGGACCCATCAGTTCTTTCAGTCTCTTCAATCCTAATTTCTGACCTTCAAGAGCAAGCCTAGCTTTGTGTTCGCCATGGAAGTATGTGTTGTATGTGACTTGAGTAGATGAGTGCCCGAGGAAGGCAGAAATCGCTTCTAATGAGCCATCGTTATCGTCGATCCATCTAGCCCAAACTTTCCTCAAATCGTGTAAACGGTAGTAGCCGCCAGGTGTCGTTGGAGGCAACCCGCTAGCAATCATTGAGCCTTTGACTAACTCTCTAAGTGTTCGAGGGCAAATTGTTCCGTTTCCTTTCTTTTCATCAGTCTCACAAAACAAGAATTCTGCTTCTGATTTGTTTTCTTGGATCCATTCAATCATTGGCTCAATCCTTTGTCTGATGAATGGAGGTAATGAAGACTCGATTTCTGTTGAATAGATTCTCATTTTGTAGACGTTCCTGGTGACAGTTTCCTTGCCCACATCGCTTTCCTTGAGAGAGCGGATTTCACCTGTTCTAGCTCCAGTAGCGATTGTAAGCCAAACGAATCCACGCAATAGTAGAAGATGTCCAAGGCTCACATCATCCTTGTATGCCATCTTGCTAGTGTCGCATGCAATCTTGTAGAGATTAGGTGCTTGTAGGGGATTTTCGCAATACATGTCTAGATTTCTCAACCATCTAGCAATCAAGTCATCAGTAATCTGTGGAGATTGTTCGAGCGTTAGTTTCTGTTCCTTGCGAATGTTCCTCATTGCTTGCTTTACATCCTTTCGAACTCGCTCAATGACATCAGCAAAGGTTAGCAGTCTTCCATGAAGAACTTGTGAATAGTTTTCAATGGTTGATTGTGCCAACTTTGTTTCACCGAGTAAGATGCTTATTCCTTCTACGAATTCCTCAAACATCCCTTCTAGCAGAAGATCATCTGCACTGAATGATTTCAGAATAGGCTCGAAGAACCTTAAGCTTGAATTCCAATTTCTAAGGGTGCTTGAATGATGTAGTCGTTTCACTCTTCGACTGGTAATTTGTCTTTCAATTGCAAAATACATCGTATTGTCATCATCGTTATTTTTTGACAGACTTGTGTCAAAAAGTGTATCGTAGTGTGTCGAATCACCCTTCATGATACTCGATAGTGTATTCACCATATAAGTCCCTTGTAGTTTAGATGAATTTATGATGGAGGTAATATTTTATCAAATATCATTTTAGTAATCCTGTGGCAGAACGTCCGAAAAGTAGTCTTGCCGGCATCCTTGGAGTCTTTGGTGGCCTATACGGTGCGAAGAAGTTAGCAAATATCCAATCAAGTTTTTCTCAATTCAGTGGAGACATTGACCGAGTTGGTAACCAAATAAGCAGCGCAATAAATCACCAAACATCTCTCCAGCATGCAGGTTTTAAATCCCTCATTGAACTTCAAGCTGGTACGATGTTTGCACTCAACAAAGTTAACAATTCGATACAGAAGGTAGAATTTGAACTTTCTAAAATTAACAATATTTTGGAAAGGCAGGATAAGCGTGAAGAAAAAGTAGGCGATTTTCGATTAATCATAATTGATATCGAAGAAACTTTGGATTATATTGACACAATAAAGCATCACTACACTCCATGGGCTGCATTCCAAACAAGAGTATTACAAGATATAATTGTAGAAAAGGAAATTAAAATTTCAGATTTCAAAAGGCTACCGACAAATGAAGTAAAAGATATCAAAGCTATATTGAAACGAGTAGATACAACGCATCGTGAATGCTTATCCATCATGGAGGGATCAAAATGACGTTCAAGGATTACGATTTTTTGACATCAACCATGGAAAAAATAGTTTCTTTAGACATCAAATCTTTGACTCTAAATGATGAAAAGAAGGAAATAATATCAAAAAAAACAAACCTCGATGATGAAATAAGTACCATAACAAATAGAATCGAAGAATTGGAGAGAAGGAAGAACTCAACCGATGATCCTGATTCTCTCAGTGATGATCTCGATGAACAAGAGAATTTAATTTCAAAAAACAGACTGGACATAAAGGAATTAAAGAGGAAAATCAGCAAATTGGATAATAAAATTAGTTCCCGAACAATGGGTAAAACATATGAAGAATGGGAAGAGAGTAGTTTCACAAATTATTCTATCATCGACTTACTAGGGATGAGTATTATGATGGGTGTGTACATCATTATTACCGTAATTCTTGGTATCAACATTTTCGCGGAAAGTTTCAATGAGACATTCGGTGAGTATTATTGGTATGTACTTGCCAGTTTCTGCGTTACTTTTCTTCTTACCTTTGTTGCGCTTTTGCAAATCAGGGCTCAAGAAAAAAAGGACTTGCCGGATATAGAAAATTGGGTACACGAAAGAAAAAACTTAGTTTCTGATTTGGAAGAAATTAGAGAAATCGAAAATGAAAAAATACGAGCTATCAAGGTTTTAACTAATACAATAAAAGCTTATGAGTCATTTGAAAAAAATCTGGAGGTAGAGGAAGAGAGATTGGAATCACTCAGAGTTCCTCTGAGAGAACGCTTGAGCGAAATCGAGGCAATCGAAGCTGAACTATCAAGGATCAATGATGAAATTGTAGATTCACTAGAGTCTGTAGCCCATTTAACTCCTTACAATTCTGGATTTTGATCCAAGTCTGGTAGTGATTGAATAATACGAACCATACTGTTCGTATGGATGGTCATACGAAGGGGTCCCCTTTGCATGTAGTAATCATTGCAGAGCAATTCTCTTAGCTTCATTGTCAAGTTTGTCCCAGAACTTCGTCATAGATTCATGAGGGACTGGTGGCGACTCTGAATGCAACCTAATCCATTCAGAGGTGCCGTTGAACGGAGATCGTCAAGAACATCTGCCCTTGCCCAAACCGCGAGGCAATTCTTGCCTCGCTTTCTTCAATATGGGCCGAACGAGCATTGCTTCTATCAATTTTCATGACAATTCTTGTGGGGCATTGTTGTGGGACAATTTCGTGCAGGTCTCTCGGCGATTGTGTCCCTAAAATCAAGTTGATGGCGAATTTCCTACCTTCTCTTGCCAACTTTTCGAAATTGTCTCTCAACCTTGGGAAAGTGCCTCCTTTACCAGCAGTAGGCGGTTTAGCAGGTATCAATTGATGCGCCTCATCAATAAAAATGTATGAATCTCCCATTTCCCTCTTATTCTCGTATAGGTATTTCACTAATTGCATACCCCACATTATTCTCTCTTCTGGATCTAAATGTTCAAGATAGAAAATACTCGTACCTTCAAAATTCATCAGACAATTGAGTGGGTTTTCATGAGTTAACAACGAATCTTCATGATGGTCGAAGTATTTCCTTAACTCCTTTAAGCCCACGTAAAACCGCTTGGAAAGTTGTTTTGTAATACTTAACCCCTGAAGAGGTGGGAATTTGTTTTTCATCTCCTGCATCATTTAAAATTCGTTTAATCTGATTCTCAAGAGCATCTAATTTGATTGTTTTCTCGTTCTGACGCATCGCGTCCATTTCGTCTTCAATTACGGTAACTGCTTGCTCAGATGCAAGCCTTAGCAAATATTCGATTTCTCCCACATTCTCTACATCTTGCATACGGAGGCCGATTTCCACAAACTGATGTCCATTATGCTCCACTACAGTTTTAATCTGTGATAGAATCTTAGGATCGCTATATTTTGATACAGGATAAATCAATTGGAACGGGCCCATTTGATCAAGACTTTCGAGTGTGTCTTCAGCCTCTATCTTTCTCTTGCCATCCTTGGCGACGAATGGATTTGGTTATGTTTGGCATCATTAAGTGCAGCAGGTCCCCTTGAACATCAGTCATTATTACGCGCGGGTTTGATTTCTCGGATTTTTGTTTTCTTATCTCGTATGCTAACTTCTTCAAAAGAACAGTTTTACCAGAACCACTTTCTCCAACAATAAACATGTGTTTGTTATCTAGGTTTTCAACATCGAGATAATACGGTAGCAAATTGCCATTTTCTTCTTGTGGCTGATTTCCTGCACCGATAAAGCCCAATCTAAGGCCAGCGTCTTTTAATCCAAGAATATCTTTCAGTGTTGGTTTTCCAGAACCATCGTTCTCCATTACAGGAAGTATCATTCGACTAGAATTACTTGCAGGTTGTTGAACTGGAGCTTGAAAATATGAACCTTGACGATCTTTGAGTAATTCGGATTGAATTTGAATTCTAGCAATGAGTCTTTGCTCACTATGTGGCCCACTCAATCCTT
>CASICT010000023.1 GCA_949373265.1 Candidatus Poseidoniaceae archaeon
CTTAACTCTAAAAAATAATTTCCACTAACTGATTTGAATGAACTAAATGTGAATGTATTATTCTTCCACTTATACCTAGTATAGAGTGAGGATTCAGGTATAAATCCAGAGCCAAAACCGTGTCCGTAAGAACCTCCAAGGCTACGCGCTAGGTCCAAGTCGCTCTCTCTTTTCTCATCATCTCCAGACAACATGTGATTTCCTATCAAAAGAACAGTTGGAAACGCCATACAACACAATCCACTATTGAAATAACCCTCAACAGGAATACCCAAGATGAAGAATCCTATCGTAATGATTAACAGAACAATCAAAACACCTGTAACTCGTCTGTCATGTTTGATACCACCAAGTATTAATTCTTCGGTAATAGTATGGTTTCTACTCCCTCCAAACTCACTGAGAAGATTCTTATCATTATCTATTACTTCGTTAGCAAAATCGATAGCATCAGCAAATAAATCCTGATCAAAATGTGAGTCGAAATTTTCTCCGCCAACGAAAAGATAGTTACGATTTGTTTGAACACCGATGATATGCTTTCCATCCCAGTTTAATTCTGCTATACATTCTGGGCATTCAAAGACATTAGGCTCTCCTTGAGGAAATATAACCTGCTCACGACAATTTGGGCATACCACTTCAGCCATATCTAGTCGGCATACATCTGGGGTATAACGATTGAGCCGGCAATACCCTTGCGACACCCTCACGTGAAGTGTATGTCACATGGGTAGGGACGAATATGGCCCACAGCGAACCCTTGTAGTTGTTCTAATCGTTTAGTGTCGAATTAGCAATTCACTCTAGTTACGAATGTAATAATGCTGAAATCGCTACTAAATCTCGTTATTTTTATTGGTTTTTGATTGTTCAGGAGTTATTGAATACATCAACAAAAGAAAGGTTGCAGTAACGGGGATCATAGTCGCAAATAAGAACTTTAATTCAAATTCTATAAGGCTAGATGTCCAACCGTAAACCTCCAATAATACCGTTGAACCGAGGCCCAATGCAAACAAACGCCCGAATATGTGCAGGTTTTCCTTAACATAAATCGATACGAACCATTGTGTCAGTCCAATGAAAATTGCAAAAACTCCCACATACATACTTACAAAAATTCCATACTCAGTGAGGTTGGGACCAACTGCGATAGCAGTTCTTGGAGATAGAAGAAATGTTGTTCCAATCATTATTGGCAGAAAACCTGTCAACTTCATTATTGCAGATAAGCCAATACCCAATTCCTCGTTTTCTTCCATATCGTATTTGTAAATATTTTATGATTAAAATCTATCCCCGGCGAAATTCAAAATTATATTCATTCAGGCACAAGAAATCTTCCACGACGTTTTCAACACGTCAGTCAATTCAACGACTAGTCTGGGAATGGATATACACAAGGGGCTCCCTTGTGTATGTATACGTTGATGAGGGTACCCTCTGAAACGTTGATGGAGAAAGAATAATATTCACATTGGTAGTACACATTACATGGGTAATCAACATGTATCAACTACAGGAGTTTCGGTAATCGGATTAGGAGCCATGGGTTCTGGCATCGCTCGCACCCTCATCGAAAGGGGCTGCACGGTATCTGTTTGGAACCGAAGCCGCGCCAAGGTCGATGCCCTGGTCGCGAGGGGAGCAATCGGCTGCAATGAACCCGGCGATGCACTGAATGCTAATACCCATGTGATTGTGTGTGTGTCTGACTACACAGTATGGCAGCGCATAATCCAAGATAACAGTCTGGCAAGCCACTTCGAAGATACCTGCATCATTCAGATGACGACGGGTACAATCGATGATGTGCAGGCCCATGCCTCGCTCATCCATGACAACGGCGGTCGTCTTGTTGAGGGGGCCGTCATGTGCTACCCCCGCAACCTCGGCACGGACGAAGCAGCACTCTTATTGTCCGGTTCACCCGATGTGCTGGACGAGTGTGCTCCAATCTTGAGTGCTCTGGATGCAAATTGGACCAGTCTTGGAGAAGATATCAACCAGCCCTCGGTTCTGAGTCGATCATTGATGTCAGGGCTCACGGGGGCCTTGATGGGTCTAGTCAACGGTGCAGCTATTTGCCGGGCCGGTGGCGTGTCTCTAGACGTATTCATGAAATTCAACGAGGGCACCAATAGCATCCTTCTCGCTGAGCAGAAACGACTTATAGAGGCGATTCGCGATGGACGCACCGAGGAGAACGAGGCCTCAATCAAGGCTTGGCGAGAGGGAAACCAGGCACTGAACTCTGTTGCAGCCTCGCTGGGAACTGACCTCACGCTGCAGAATGCAATCCAAGCGGTATTCCAAGAAGGAGGGGAAAAAGGGCTCGACGAGCACGATCTCTCGGCCTTGGTTGATGTGTTTGATCCCGGCCATTGACGGCTTCACGAATATATGGGTTCCAAGCAGGGCGTACCGTCTGTCTACTCATCAGAGCAGAGGGGTCCCCTTTGCAAAGTGATAATTTCATGAACATGAGCACGATGACCATTACCACGCGACACCTGTGGAAGGTTGATGTGCTTCAACGGCTCACCGTAAATCATGAACCCTCGAGATATGTCCGAACCCGAACAAGACCCTCCTCTCCTAAGAAACACCAATAATGAGCAAATTGGAAATTTAACATCTGGTAAAATAATAATACAAAAGAACGAAGATAACATTTCAAACCATGAAATCGAGAACTCCACTCCGATTTCCACTAAAATACATCGGTTTGGTTTAGGAGTGTTGTTGGTTTCTACAATTATCAACTTAATAGGTCTATCAATAGAATTGGATTCTTGTACAGGGCTTGGGTGTGGCTGGGTCTCGATATTTTATTTAATTGTTTTTTGGATGATTTCGATCATTATATTGGTAATTGCCGCCGCAATAAAACGCAAATCAGCAACATGAAAAGACGGAACTGGGTTTGCAAAGGGCCCCCCCTATGTACAGACGTCAATACGAAGGGTACCCTATGTAACACCCGCATTTGCATGGGTTTTCGATGGGTCTAATTACTCCAGAACCTTTTCCTCTTGCCTGATTTCCACAAATAAAAGTGAATGCTGACACCAGTAATGGTTAATGCAAGGAACCAAGATAACGGAAGTGACTCGTATAAGGCATACATTACTGCAAATGATACTAAAATCTCAATCAATACTGGTACAGATTTTTCAATCATATCCTTTTGATTAGTTTCTTTTGTTTTGAACTCACTTTCGAATTCTTTGTCGTATTCCACCGGAATACTTTCATCCATATACTTGACACATGTCACACACATATCAATTTAATTAGGATATTCTCGAGGGTTTATCCGAATACCCATACGAACGAGTTAGATGTTTGAATGGGCTTTGCGTGGGTCAGTTTAGACGCTACCCTATACAATGCGGGTATTCGCATGGGTTTCTGATGGGTAGATAATTTCCGTAACAACTTTATTTATATAGTGAATTATGAATTTTGCCCAGAGTCCGTATTTAAAGAGCATGCGTTGTATGCTGCGCAGTACGCCGTTTATTTTATTTAGTCGCGTACCGTTCACCTTAAGGTTAGAACTTCATACGTACACTTCATGTCACAAAAAATCCCCTCTCTCCCCGAGGATTTAGATTGTGACAGGAATGATGATGATTGGATGATAGTTTAAGCATCGAAAAATCAATTTCGGATATTTTCAGAAGGTTTATCCGAATACCCATGCTAACGAGATAGATGTTTGAATGGGCTTTGTGTGGGTCATTTTAGACGCTACCCACTGATTCAGTATTCTGAGTATTTTTTTGAGTTTCCAAACGACTTCTCAATTGGGTACTTCTCAGCATTATGCTTCATCTTATCATGTATTATTTGGATTGGATCAAGTTCTAATTTCGAACACAAATTGAGACAGTACACCATCACATCAGCCAACTCGTGACTGATACTTTGAACCAACTTTTCATCCTGTAATACTTCATCTTTGGTTGGATTAGTCCACTGAACAGTTTCGCTCAATTCAGCAGCCTCAATCGAAATAGAAGCAACCAGGTTTTTCACAGTGTGAAACTGTTCCCAATCTCTTTGTGAAGTGAATTTATCGATTACTGCAAGTGTATCGTGCAGCGAATCATTAGAGGACATAGCCCCGACTTGAGGGCGTTCCCTAAAGTATTTTCAATCAGTATTGTTCGAGTACAAGCTCGGTAGTTGTGCTTGCAATCTCGCTAGGCGCAGCCATCCACATTCTGTCTAGAAGTGTACGTAATGCCATTGTGTCATCAACGTGAACAAGAGCGATTAGGTCGGCATCTCCTGAAACTTCGTAAAGAATTTCAACGCCCTCCCAGCCAGTAACTTCACCAGCAAAGGTTCCGATTTCAGCACCAGGTGAAACCTTGATTCGAATAAGGGCGGTAAGTCCAACTCCACCTTCTCTAACAGTGTATCCACGAATAGTGCCCATCTCTTCCATACGGCGTACGTGTGTGCGTACAGTGCGCTCACTTGCGCCTACTAATTTAGCCAAGTCAACAAACGACATTCGACCATTCTTTCTCAACTCTGCTAGGATTGCACGATCAATTTCTGCTATTCGGACCATGACCATCGGTTCCGCTATTTGTATATGAAACTGTTTAATTTGTATTATAACCGGAAGATAAAAGTTAATTCTTGTAATTAAATCGGAAGTATCCTTTCCGGTATAAGGGGGGCCAGAATATGGCCAATTAATACCAATCAGACATCCTATTATCAATGTTTTGAGTCATTTAAAAAAATCCATTGGCTTAAAAGACGCTAGCGTGTCAGATAACACGATGAACACTGCTGAGACAGTTTCGCATGAAGAAGTTCAAGCATTCATTGATGAGGTTCTAGCACTGAACCTCTCCAACAAACACAGTGAGTGGTATCAAATCGATGTTGCCGCTGTATTAGATGGCTGTCAGATACAAGGCCATGAGGTAGACCCTGCTTCAGGCGATTCACTAATTTTCCTCAAATCATCACTACTATTTTGTTCGCCAGAGTTAGGACTTATGCGTCATTATCCCCGCAGTCTAGTTCATTGTTTCATCGAAGATAAGAGAGCGAATAGGGACCCTGAGGATGAGGATTTATTGTTCAGGGGAGAATTATTCTCTGTAACTCCTGAATCTGAACAGCTTTGTTGGGTGCGGGATTGTACCGATAACAACGAAATTCCATCTACTCAATCTAAAATCTCAATTTGGATGAAGTGGCTCAATCAGGCTTGAAACTCTCCGCTTGTTTCAAGGACAGTACACGCCTCGCCTAGTTCAGAGGCACCTACATGTCTGACATCATATCCGGTCTTGACGCAAGAATGGTTCTTGATAGCCGTGGCAATCCAACCATTGAAGTCGATTGCTATGTCAATGGTGGCTTATTGGGTCGCACGATGGTACCTAGTGGTGCATCAACAGGAGCCTATGAGGCGGTTGAGTTACGCGATGGCGACCCCACTCGGTGGTTAGGAAAAGGCGTAGATAATGCGATTAACAACGTGGTCGAAACCATCCAAGAAGCATTGGTTGGTATGCCGGTTGATGACCAAAAGGCAATCGATGAAGTAATGATCGAACTAGATGGCACACCTAACAAAGAAAATCTCGGTGCAAATGCAATGCTTGGAGTTTCCATGGCTTGTTTACACGCAGGTGCAGCACTTCACGAACTGCCTCTTTGGAGATATGTTGGCGGAGTTGCTGGCGGATTAATGCCGGTTCCAATGATGAATATTCTCAATGGTGGAGCACACGCAGCATCCAATGTAGACATTCAGGAGTTCATGGTAATGCCACACGGATTTGATTCATTTCCCGAGGCTCTAAGGGCAGGAGTAGAGTGTTATCATTCTCTAAAGAAGGAGCTTAAGGTCGACGGATTACTTGGCGGAGTTGGTGACGAAGGAGGATTCGCACCAAACCTTCCTGCTAATGAAGCGGGCCTAGGTTACATGGTTCGTGCAATCGAAGGTGCGGGCTACAGTACCGAAGAAATAGGAATCGCCCTAGATGTTGCATCGACTGAATTTTACAAAGACGGTGCATACCACATGGATGGTAAAGCGATTTCAGGAGAAGATTTGTCTGATATTTACGCCGGCTGGGTTGATGAATATCCACTACTTTCTATTGAAGATGGATTTGCAGAAGACGACTGGCGCAGTTGGTCTCATTGTATGAGGGATATCGGAGACAAGGTACAATTGGTTGGCGACGACCTATTCGTGACCCAAACCGAACGCTTAGCGATGGGCATAGAGTCCAAGGCAGCAAATGCAATATTGGTCAAGTTAAACCAAGTTGGAACTGTCACTGAAACATTGGAGACTATGGATTTAGCATCTGCTCATGGCTTCAACTCTGTAGTCAGCCACCGTTCAGGTGAAACTGAAGATACCACAATCGCAGACCTAGCGGTTGGAACCCGAGCAGGCCAAATTAAGACCGGAGCACCAGCCCGTTCTGATAGAGTTGCCAAGTACAATCAATTGCTTAGAATTAGCAATGATGTTAGCGAATACCGCTCACCATTCTGAGGCGAGCAAGATATGTCTAAAGCCGGAAAGGTTGCAACGGAATTACTTCCTGTGGTAATCATACTTGTGTTTCTAATAATAGCTAGAGAGATCTATCCGTATGCCGGGGTAATGGAGGCAGATATCATGGATGGATATGAACAAGAAACGATTGCAACAGGCCTTGGCGGGCCTACCTGTTTAGTATTCGACGAAGAAGTTCTACTGGTCTGTGACCGGGATGGGGGTAGGATTGTAACCGTTGATGGAGATGTAATTCTCTCAGGATTAGACCACCCGCACGGAATGTTATTGTTGGATGACGCTGTTATTATTTCCGAAGAAGGAAAACTGACTCGTTATGATTCGAATTTCAAGAACCCAGTAATTCTCGTCGACGGAATACCTTCGGGTAACCATCAAACCAATGCCGTTAATCTACTACCAAACGGCACTCTGATTTGGCATAGCGGTAGCACTTGTAATCATTGTAATGAAGATGATTCTCGCAACGCAGCACTTCTTTGGGTAAATGCAACAACTGGTGAGCATGGCATATTGGCCACCGGTGTAAGGAATTCATTTGATGGAGTGTGGGTAGATGAAATCGGCTATCTATTCACCGATAATGGCCAGGATGCAGAAGGCAACGATTTTCCAGATGAAGAAATAAATCTCCTAGTTCAAGGAGCAGATTACGGCTGGCTTGTCGAATCAAAAAGTGACCCTAATCCTGATGGAACCGAAGCCCCAGTCGCTACTTGGACGCCACATACTTCTGTAAACGGAATGACTACCCGTCCAGCAAATCTACCGGGAAATGAATACACAGTTTACGCAACAGTGTATGGGTCTTGGGCGACAATCTTACCAGCAGGGCACCAGATTCTAAAAATTGATTTCAAACAAACCGATGAAGGGTGGGTTGGTGAGGTTGAATTGTTCGCCAAAGAGGTTGGAACGCCTCTGCCAATTACAGCAGGACCGGATGGTAATCTATACTACGCAACCTTCGACAATGGAGGGGCTGTTCACGTAATTAGTCCTGAAGCCAATTCTTGAGCCGCTTACATCCTTCACGAATTTGGTCAAGACTTGTTCCATAACTCATTCGAATCAGACCTTCGCCGCCCGGCATTAATGAACCGGGAATGACATGCACGCTCGCTTCTTCTAAAGCGCGAGTTGCGAATTCAATATCGTCCATTCCGGTTGCAGTAATATCAGCTAAGATGTAAAATGCGCCTTCTGGCTTCGGGGCACTGATGCCGGGAATTTCTTCAACTAACGAATGGAAAATTTCTCTTCTTCTAGTGAACTCTTCAAGGAATTCTTTTGGCTCATCCTCTAAGCCTAAAGCAACAGCTCCGGCGCCCATGAGGAAAGTCGGAATGTGAGTTGCTGAACTAGTCTGACAGGTTTTGACAGCATCCATTACAGCAGCAGGGCCAGTAATCCAACCCAGCCTCCAACCAGTCATAGCCCAGATCTTTGACCAACCGCCAATTGTCAAAGTTCTATCTTTACCACCTTCAAAAGTGGCAGGAGAGGTATACTTATGTTCCCCATAAACCAAATCAGAATAAATCATATCATCAAAAATCCATAAATCGTTTTCCTCTGCAATTGTAGTTAATTCTTCGATTTCACTTGGAAGGTAAACTGCACCTGTTGGGTTATTTGGCGAGTTGATGATAATTGCCTTTGTTTTGGAAGTAATAGCAGCACGAGTAATCGACATGTCAGGGTGATAGTTTTCTCTATTTACTGGAACGTACACTGGCACAGCACCAATTAATTTCAGCATTCCTTCATATGATGGCCATGCCGGTGCAAAGAGAATTACTTCATCCCCCGGGTTGA
Source organism: Candidatus Poseidoniaceae archaeon (assembly GCA_949373265.1). The sequence goes on from CASICT010000023.1 coordinate 8,399, forward strand.
GACAAGCCATCATGGCATAGAGAAGCGATTGCTTGCAGCCAGGAGAAACCACAACATCATTTGCATCGACATGAATATCGTACTTTGTTAGATGCTTTGCAACAGCATTACACACCTCTTCATTTCCTTGACTACGAGTGTATCCGTGTTCGCCAGCATCTAAAGCACGCTTTGCTGCATCAATTATCGCTTCAGGAGTTCGAAAATCAGGCTGGCCGACCGTAAATCGTACTACTCCTTCTGGAGCTGGAGTCATGAAAGATGCAAAACCACGACCTACGTTTCCAATGTTTGAATTCATTGATGGCATGAGAATTGCTCCTTGGCTTATACACGCCTATTGGGCATGCGATATGAATAATGCTACTAATATGACTACAGGTCATCAAAGAAATCATCTTCTAGGTCGTCTTCGAAATCGTCTTCTTCAAACTCATCATCGAAGTCGTCTCCGAAGTCATCATCTTCCTCCGACATTTCAAAAATATCATTAGAAGTTTTTCTTCTTACTAATACAACAACCACTGCGGCAACTACCATTGTACCAATAATGGCTCCAATAATCATGACAGTATTTCCGGATAAAGAATCTGAAAAATTTCCAGAATCATCTTCAGAAAGAGAGATAATGGCTGATGTGTATTGAGTATTGCACATTCCTTCATAACTACACGAGAATTCACTGGTTGCATAAAACCCAATGTAAAAAGAATCTACTTTTCCAACTTTATCAGGTGTAGTTATTTCGAAAATAATACTTTCAATTTGGCCCCCATTTGATCTTGGTTCAATTTGTATTCTGAAACCACTAGCAGTCCCAATAAAACCTTCATCTTCCATTATTTTACTACCATCCAAACCAATACTAAAAAAATCAATTTGGTTACCTAAATTTTCTACAAGAACTTCAACTTCAAAACTACTTCCTGCATTAACATCAATGACGCTTTCACTACTAATTATTGATAAATCACTATATTGCATAATATATAGTATTCCTGTAAGCTTAGAAGATGCGTTATTCGGTGGCGGTACACCATTTGCAGAAACTACCACCGCTTCAACACTCCAAGATCTGGATTGCATCAACATGCCAATTTCGGCTTTAAATGAAAGCTGAATCTCTACTTCTCCACCGGGCCCAATGTTCACTTTACCAGAGCCAGTGTTTGGCAAACCATCACTTAATACTGTTATTTCTACCTCTTCTTGGTAAAGTGTCGGATTTGAAACTATACAGTTTGAATACCCGAATGTATTTGCTCCAGGGTGGACTTTGATTTGAACGGAAGTAGTTTCACAAACTATGTCTACCTCAGGTAGAGTACTTTGCGCTTCAACACTATACGCAAAAGCAGTCAAAACGAAAAGACTTGCACATAATATCGTAGAAAACCACTCCGACATGTATTCAAGCCATCACTCATCAGTAATCATCTTGTTCCCGCCACTTTCCATCTGGGCTAATAGTTCCCATTGACATAACCTGTAATGTATTGACACTACTGATTATCTTTGGATAAAATAAATTGGAGCACGGACTGAGATTTGAACTCAGGTCTCAGGATTTGCAGTCCCGCTCATAGCCGCTCTGACATCCGTGCAGTAAACCGTGGGACCGGCAAGATGTATTTCAACGCGCCTCAAGTTAAAATGAATTAAATCGGCAAGTAACTTTTAACCTAAAACTACCAGTTGGGTATATGGACGAGCCCCAATCCAGAATACCAATAGAGGTCAACGCCCCACCATCTATCGAACTCAACGTTGGAAATATTGTGTCTACTCAGCCCACAGCACTAACTGGCGGCACTAACCAGCCCTCTCAAAATCTATTCAATCTGGCCGACCCTCAAAACGTTAGTTTTGTTATGGGGCCAAACGGTCAATTAGTCGCTGTTGCCAAACCTCCATTCGTATGGAAGCATTTCTTAATTGGTGGAGGGATACCGTTTGCCCTCTATGCCGTTCCTTTACTGTTAATGATTATTGCAAGCGGGATTTCTGAAGAAGAATACATCTGGGAAAATGTAGATCTAGTAGCTGAAGAAAACTCTACGGCTTACACGGGGGAATTCACCCTCGAGTCGGATTACAGGTTAGAGTGGTGCAGATTCTATGTTAATACTGACGACATGGAGCAATCAACTCGCAAGTATGTATGCGAACCGAATGATGGCCAAGCAAGCATTATAGATTCTTACACCGGTGAAAACGTTGGCTATTGGAATAGTCAGAATGGCACAATCTATCTGGATGCGGGAATCGATCACGGAGATGACAGGTTAGAAATCCAGTTCGAATTACAAGCAGAAGAAGGCATCTTAATGGAAATTCTGTATGATGCAGAAGAGTTGATGATCTTTGGTTGCTGTTTAGGATTTTTATTGAGTATAGTTTTCCTCATCGCAGGGTTTTCCTCAGGCAAACCAGGTATGGGCTGGGGCGGAGTTGCAGCATTAGCCGCAACCCCAGTTATCGCAATCTTAGCGGCAGGAATCGCCTGAGGTGGGCCGAATGCCGGTAAAAGGTCCTAACTGGAGCCCTGAAGATGCATACTATGATTGTAGATATGCAGTACTTCGCGAACCTCTAGGCTTTCCAAGAGGAGCGGAGATCCTTGCAGACGACGACCAAGCAATCCATGCTTGGGTTGAATCTGAAGGGGAGGTTGTGGCAGTGGGCAGGGCGCATTTGATTCCAGCCGATAGTGATGGTTCACAGGCTGACCATGCGGGCCCAGGTGCTGCAAAGTGTCCAGCCTTTGGACCTTTGACAGTTGAAGGGAACAGGCCGGCGATTCAAATTAGGCAGATGGGCACACTCTCCTCTCATCAAAGACAGGGAAATGCCGCAAAGGTACTGAGTGATTTAGAAGAATCATCTAATATTATTCTTGGAGCGAGTACAGGTTTTTTGCAAGCAAGAGCCCCTGCGATTCCATTCTATGAAAGTCAAGGCTGGACCATTATCGATGAGCCTTATGATATTCCGGGAATTGGTCTTCATCGTTCTATGATGAAGCAATTAGGCCCTAAGCAGTGAATCGCGGTGTTCAAATAGGACGAGCAGTACTCGTATTGTTAGAGGGAACACTGGGTTCCCTACGATCGACCCGTGAAAAACGATGTATTCGGAGGAACTGGAACAAACTATAGGAAAGGGAGAAAAAAGCAACACTGCAAGTCTATTTGCAGTTAGCACAGAATGTCAGAATGGCAGTTCTGAGCCCCTCTTTCCAGTTCAAAAAACTAACACTTTCGGCGTTAGCTTCGCATCACTCCCGAACAAGGCAGCCCAGTTACGCTGCGCGCCATCTTCGGAAAGAGAGAACAGCGGGTTCTCTATCTTTAAATAAAAAAAACAGGAGATGAAATGAAAATGAAAACAAATAAGAAGATTGTAAGCATGCTTGTGGCACTCTTCCTCACAATTTCTGCACTTAGTGCAGTTAGTGGTGACGGATCTGACCCCCTCGACCCATCTGACGGTGGAGCCGATTGGGACGGTGACGGTTTAACCAACGCTGAGGAACAGAATCACGGGACAAACATGAACAATGCCGACAGCGATGGTGACGGTTTACCTGATGGATGGGAGGTCAATAATGGCCTTTCACCAACCAATGGCGGAGACGCTAATGGTGATTCTGATGGTGATGGTCTGACAAACGCTCAGGAGTACGCAGCGGGTACAAACCCGAACAACGCCGACACGGATGGCGACGGTAAGAACGACAATGTCGATCAATACCCAACCGATCCTAACGACGGCGAGTACAGCGACTCCGATGGTGACGGTATCCCAGACGCATACGACCCTGATTTCCAGGAGTCCAATGCAGGTTCTGGCGATGGCGGAACTGAGGGCGGTGGCGAGTCTGAAGACCAAGGTCAAGGAGAGGGCGAAGGCCAAGGAGAAGGCCAAGGTCAAGGACAAGGCCAAGGACAAGGTCAAGGACAAGGTCAAGGTCAAGGACAAGGTCAAGGACAAGGTCAAGGACAAGGTCAAGGACAGGGTCAAGGACAAGGTCAAGGACAAGGTCAAGGACAAGGTCAAGGACAAGGTCAAGGACAAGGTCAAGGACAGGGTCAAGGACAAGGTCAAGGACAGGGTCAAGGACAAGGTCAAGGACAGGGTCAAGGACAAGGTCAAGGACAAGGTCAAGGACAAGGCGAAGGGCAAGGCCAGCAAGGTCAAGGCTCCCAGCAAGGACAACAGTCCGGTCAAGAAGGTCAATCTGGTCAAGAAGGCCAGGGCCAACAAGGCCAGCAGGGTGAGCAAGGACAGCAGCAGGACAACGGTCAAGGACAGCAACAGCAGGGCGGCCAACAAGGCGGCCAGCAGGGCGAACAGACCGGTCAGGACCAGGGTGGCGATAACAGCCAAAATGGTCAGAACGAGCAGCAGCAAGGTCAAACCCAAACCGGTCAGCAAGGCCAGCAAGGTCAACAAAACGACCAACAGCAGGGCCAGCAACTGGACAACCAGGACCAGAACGGCGATAACGACAATGATGGTGACGGAATCCCAGATATTCTCGACAATGACGACGATAACGACGGAATTGCAGACGATCTAGATCAGAACCCTGACGACCACGATAACGACGGCCTCAATGATTCAGAAGATAATGATGATGATGGCGACGGAATCGATGACCGTGAAGAGACTGAGGATGGCGACGACAACACCAACATCTACGACCATGACAACGACGGAATTAGCGACGCTGTGGATCTAGACCGTGACAATGACGGAATAGACAACCGCAACGACTTCGATGATGTCAATAACAACGGAATAATGGACGCAGGCGAAGACCGAACCCGTGACCACGACAACGATGGCATGAATGACGCAGATGATGACGACGATGACAATGATGACATCTTAGATGTGGACGAAGTTGATGGCGCTACTGGCACCTACCGCTACGACCACGACAACGATGGCATTTGGGACAGCACAGACACAGACGACGATAACGACGGCTTGTCTGACTGGTTCGAAGTCAACGACGGAAACAGCCTAACCGGTCAATTCGACCACGATAACGATGGCACTGAAGACCACGAAGACGACGATGACGACAATGACGGCATCGAAGATATCTTTGAAGTCTGAACAACTTGAATTATCGATTAGGTAGTCGTTTCATACCCGTTCGAACTAGTTCGGGATAGCTGATTCCACCGGGGGTTCGCCCCCGATGGAATCTCCACCTCTTTCTTTCCTCTCAATTTTGGCAGATGATACATTTAGCCTAGCGTGATACGCATGTGCACATACGCGTAGAGCGCTTGATATAGGCGACGTTAGTCACGAAATGATTCCCGAGTGGTAACTATGCTATCAAATAGACAATTTACACAGAAGATCGAGAACAGGCGCAAGTCCACTGTATCAGTGGGCATTGTATTCCTAATGATTACCAGTACGTGGCTTGGGCTAATATCTTCATTGAGCCAGGACTTCGAAGTCGATACTAGATTTGTAGACGCAGATCCACTTTCCAAGAGCGGAGCACAGTCCACAGATCAGGGCGGCCAAGGAGAATGGGGCGGTACCATGCCGCCACAATATGGTGCAGAGATGCACGATGCGCTTTGGGATTTGACTTGGTCAGATTCTAGTGCTATGTATGGTAAAATAGGAGATTTGTCAGTTCTCTCTTTAGATACAGGATACGGCATGATGCTCGAGGAATCAAGTGCTGATGATCACGACAATGATGGCATAAATGATTTGGATGACCTCGATGACGATAACGACGGAATTTACGATCTTCTAGAAAGATTCGATGGCTGTATTAACACAGACCCGTATGACCACGATAACGATGGAATCCAAGATCTAGAGGACTGGGATGATGACAATGACGGTATTCTCGAGGGGCCAGTCGATTATGATGCTCTTGAAGCACTGGGACTAGACCCAAGAAATGTAACCATGCACCGATATGTCACAAGCTCTACAATTCACCCACTAACCGGTCAAGCAGTAGGCATTTCCTATCGGGTAGACCAACTTCCATTCGACCACGATAACGACGGCGTACCCGATGAAGACTCGGATGGGTCTGGGGCGGGCCGCTATGATGAAGACGACGACAACGATGGGCGTATAGACCAATTCCGTTGGCCTTGTGATTCAGACGGCGATGGCGTACAGGATTACTTCGATACCGATGATGATGATGACGGCGTTAAAGATTGGAATGATGCTAGCCCTTACGACTCAACCGCAAGCGGTTCAATGGACGCAAGTGGAAATCTGTACGACGCTTACAGAACTTGGAATTTTAACGAATACCGCACATACTCTGCTGGTATAAATTTCATAGATTTACATGCAAAAAAGGTTGACGCCAACGACGAATTCGATGCTAATGCTAACAACGGATTAGGCGGCCCTGGCCAAGACGGCGCAGCAGGTGTTCCAGCATTCACAACAATTGTTGATGGCGACCTTGATGGCGATGGTATTCCAAACTTCATCGACCCGGATAACGATAATGACGACACTCCAGATAGTTCAGATACCGATGATGATAATGACGGCATGCTAGACATGTATGATCCTGATGACGACAACGATGGAATCCCGGACGTTTGTGCAAACATCGATACCAACGGCGACGGATTAAACGATTACACAGGTCTCGATTCATCACCTTACCAAACACCAGGGGCGGACACTGATGGCGTTGCAGGAATAGACTGTGAAATGGATTATGACGCAGATCTCGACGATGACAGATTCCGACCGTTCGACCAAAATTACAACGCTATTTGGGATTGGCTCGACCCAGACATGGGAGGAACGCCAACCCCCGATGACGCAGTTCAGACTCAATTTTCAGCAACCGATTTCGCTTACGATATGGATGATGACCAAATAGAGAACGAAAACGATTCATTCCCAATGGACAAGAACTCTGAAGCTTGGATTGCAACTTGTACATCCCTGGCAAACCCGAACCCCCCTAACCCGGACGCGAGATGTATGACTCGACGTTCATCATTTGCCCAGTTCAATGATTGGGACGGCGATGGAATCTCTAATTGGGACGATGTCGACGACGACGGTGACGGGATTATCGACATGATCGATATAGACTGGGATTGCGACTTTGACAACGATGCCCTCTTGCACCAAATCAATGGAAGCAAGTACAGGGATGACGGGCCTAACGATGTCGATTCAGATATCGATGGTGACGGACTGTCTAATGATATCGATTGGGACGATGACAACGATGGCATAACCGATTTATACGACCCAGATGATGGAAACTGTGGCTTGGTAGATTATGACGCAACAGACTCTTTCGCAACCCCGTATTACCCAGTAGGGGATGGGGCCAACCTTGACGGTAGTGCAGATAACCAAGATTATACTACTAATTATGACAATTACTGGAGTCTAGTTTGGAATGTAAATCCATTCGCAGACGTCGTACTAAATTACAACGGCTTCGATGCAACTACCACTACACCAGAAGGTGGAAACATACCTGAGTTCTATTGGTTCATGCTTACCCGATGGTCTTCCTACAATGGAGGCAATGAATGGGATGTTGACGCTGACGGAGATTCTCTAATCAACGGCCTAGATAGCGATCAAGACGCTGATGGAATGCCAGATTGGTGGGATCAGGATGAAGGCAACGACGGCTTGCTTGATGTCGATGACCTGAAAATGGGCGGTACAATTAACATGACTCAATGTGGAATGACGGTTGGCCAATTAGGCTCAGGTTGGACCTGTGGCCTTCCCTATGCCGCGGCATATCACATGCCTCTAACCGGCACCAATGCCCAATTCGGTTCACCTTATTCGTTGAGAGCCGACGCAGTATACGATCAAGGCGCTGGAGGAAAGGGCACCTGGGCTTGCACGCCAGATTATACAGGTACTGCGACAACAGACCCAACCGGTGGTTGTTGGCATTATGACTTCGGAGCAGATGGCGATATCGAGAGTGCAATTTCATTCACACAAATTCAAGACAATCGCGACGCTTTCATCACGTGGCTAGGGTTATTTTTGGGCGCATGGCAGTGGAACTTTGACGATACTGCAGTGGCGGATACCATCGGATTCCCGGACGAATTGGGAGCCGATTTAATTAAAAACTCTGAAGATGGAGACGTTGATGGAGATTTCACTAACAATACAGTAGACCTTGACGAAGATTACGATGCGGTTTACGATTGGAATGATGTCGACGACGATAATGACGGAGTTTGGGATTTCTTTGAAATCGATACAAATGACGACTTAGACGATGATGCAGACCAAGACTATGGCTCAAACTTCTTTGTAGGTCTAAATTGTGATGACAAGGATGATGATGGAAACGACCAAGATGTCGATAGCGACGGTTGGTTCCAGGCTGTTTGGGACCAAGGTACGATGAGTCAAGGCCTCAAGGCTCCGAAATTCTATGATGTCGACAACGATAACGACGGAGTTCCCGATTCAGAAGACCCAGACGACGACAATAACGGAGTTATGGACGTCGATCAAGAATTGTTACCTGGATGTTTCGTAGGCGAAGAGCAATCACCATTCGACCATGATAATGATGGTATAGTGGATTGGATGGACGATGACTTTGACGGCGATGGTATCGCAAACTTAGTCGAAGCGGCCATTTCAATCATAAGACCATTCGATCATGATAACGATGGATTGAGGGACGATTTGGACAAGGACGATGACGAAGATGGCATGGAAGATATCGACGAAGTACTCCTTTGGCCTCTCCGGTTCGATTCTGAGTCGACCAACCCATGGGATCACGACGATTTCGGAATGGGGCTAGGGATAGCGAACCCACTCGACCCATCCACCGGGCCTGATGCAATCGATAACGATGACGATAATGATTCTAGGGAAGATAGCGATTGGGATCACCTCGAAGAGGGCTTTACCGATGATGCATGTTACGGTGGTGGCGAATCAAGCGATTGGGACCATGACAATGATTGTTCACTGGACGCAGATGACAAACCTCCAACATATATCACATTGGATATGCCAGATACACTTTGGATGGATGCACAAAGTCCTGCAATCTTTAGTGGACAGGTCCAATGGTTGAACCCTGCAACCTCTATGGTAGAAAGCGCACCCGGATTGCCGGTTCAGGTACATATTGAATGGACTGGAAACAATACGACAGCTGTAGAAACAATCGATGTTATCACAAACATGTGGGGTAACTTCACAGTCGGACAATTCTTGTATCCTGAAGATTTGGTAGTTGGCGATAATACCACTTACAGAGTCTATGCAGAGGTAACAGAAATGTTTTTGTTCAATGGAGATAAATCACAGTCTTACTTAGTTGGAGCAGAAGCCAACATGACCGTAGACTACTCTTCTTGGACATATTTCCGAAGCGATGAACAACCATTCTGGCTCGATTTCAAGGCTCACTATGCTGCAGACTGGACTCGTGGATTGTATGATAACCGTATCAAGCATTCACCGATCAGTTTCGAAATCACAGGTGGATTGTTTGGTAATAGAACCGAACCTTCAAACTTTACAGGATTCGATAATGACGGTTACCGAACCGATGAAGACGGATGGGCGTCCCTAACCTTTGTACAAAACTTAGGTGCAAATGGAACATGGAAGCAGGTACGTTGGAATTCAACTATGGATAATGGAGTTGGACAAATCCCAGGCGGATATGAAGAAATTGTATGGAACGATCTGTCCAAGACGCACGACATACTAGTCGACGCACAAGGCATGCCGGTTCGATATGATTATTCCAATACAAGTTTACCCGCAGGGGACATTGAAATCAAGGCTTCTGTAATACCGGGGTTGGCTGATGAATGGCCATTCCCTTACTTACATGGTGACTCATCCGATCCTTTCGCTGTTCGTGTAATGCACCGTATGAACATCGAAGGTCAGATGATTGTTAGCGGTCTTTCAGCAGTATACTACTGGGATGGCACAATTAACAACGGAGATGGAACATTCGGTAACTGGGCTACATTATTCCACCAGCAAGCTCTCAACGCTGCAGGAGTTAGTTACGACGAAGCCAATAATTTGAGACCGTACCCAAGTCTTTGGGATGGAAATCCAGATAATTTCCCTGGAGAAGCGATTAATTTGCGTGGCTTCTTGTCGGTCAACACCACACATTGGTTCATCTCATTGGTTAATGGAGGGGATGGGGACTTACCGCCTTGTGGTCAAGTCGACCCAACAGACCCACAGAGCCCTGTTCGCTGTGAGATTGTTCCTGAAATGAATACCGGAGAGACATTCGGAGTCATAGGCACAGTAACCAACCGCACCAATGAGGCATGGGCTCAAGATCCAATTGCATTACAGATTGATATAGACCATAATGGTCAATTCTTGGGTAGTCAAGAAACAGCGTATACTTCAAAACCTATCATGAAGGACGGAGATGCTACGTTTGACTACAACTGGACTTGGTTCAGTCAGTTCGCTGCAGGAACATATGGCGTGCGTGTTGACTTTACTCAAAACGCATACTACTTCACTGGTAATTCGACTAATCTAGCAGCAACTGGAGCTTACATCAACGTTACCGTAGTGGGCACCACACTGTTCAAGATAGAAAGCGTTCCACGATTATATCGTAACACAACAACAACAATCGATGCCAGATTATTGGACAATTCCTTGCAGCCTATTCGCCAAGCACCAGTTACCTGGACTTGGTCTTATGATGGCAGAAGTGGAGTAAATTATACGGATGATTTGGGTATATTCTCAATACCATTCGACATAAATCCTGCAGACGCTCTAGGAAATTACTCATTGCAATTTGATTATGAAGGAAACCGTTTGATGAAAGGTAATGTCGATAGTCAAAATGTTTGGGTAGTATCAAGAACATACCTGAATGTACTAACTTCAGATTCTAACATTAGACAATCAGGAGATAGATGGGATTTCACCGCTCAAGTAACAGACGATAACAAGACGGCTACAGTTAGAGACTCTGGTGGACGTGAATTAAGTGGTTCAGGAACTCCAAACGGAGGACTCGTAGATGTGATCTATGAAGGCCTAGATTTCGAAGGTGTTTTGCACCGCCAAATCGTTGCGACCTTAGCCCCTAATGCTGGTTTGATTTCACTACCGGAACCTCAGCCAGATGGAAGCCACCTATGTTTCTATGACGGTAACGGAGATGGTCTACCTGACCGCGACTCTAACGACAATGGGCAATTGGATGATTCCGAGTCTATTGGATGTATGAAAGCAAATGTTGCACCACTATCTCCTCAATTACTTCGTGAAGACCCAGACAGTTTCCTACCGGATGGATTTGGCCCTGTGTCAGTTTACCTAAGGTTCCGTGAAACTCTTCCAAACGAAGGATGTGAAGATCTCGAAGTTGAATACTTGTCGATGCAAGGAAAGTGGGACCCATGTTTGGATCTAATTGGAAACGACCACTTCCGCGTACAGATGGCTTACAACGCAAATGGATTCTCATTGATAGGACGAACTTCTTTAGATGTTGAAGATCAAATTGTTTACACAAGCGAAATTGACCCTCTAACTGGAGAAATTGTTCCAAAACCAATGGTAGTTACTGGAAAATTAACCGATGAATTAGACACCAACCTAACATTTAGGAATGTTCGTGTAAATTATGAGATGGTAAACAGCCCAGCTGGACCTATTGCATGTTACAACGGAATTACTGACATAAACGGTAACTTCGCAATAACTTGCCCTCTATCAGATGTAATGGCAGGTACAGCAAGAGTTACTGTGACCTATTCTGCATGGGATAACAACGATGCATACCGCTATCAGAACAAAACAGTTCAGACAGAATTCGATGTATTCAGCAATTCATCTCTACAAATAGCCGAAGTTGGACCGTTCAAGTCCAGCGTCGAAACTTTTGTTGCACCAAACAACGGAACAGCATTCCCTGTACTGTACTTGAAGGAAAGTTTCCACATAGATGCAATCCTTACTCAGTCCAACGGGCAATATGTTGGTGGAAAGTGTTTGAACATCTATCTAGACCCACTGAAGAACGTCCGACCTCTATCCAGTATCCAGACAAGAGAGTCTGATGGAATGGTTGAGTGGTTTAGTGGTGATCCAAGTCAGAACCCTGGATTGAAGGGTGTCGAAACGACCGGTGGCGAATTGGAAGGATTCAGACTACTCCGTGTAGCGTTCGAACCAGACCTCAACGTACCGGGCGGCTGTGACAAGGACACAAGTAACGTACTCAATGGTTCACAAATGGACATCGTAGTTCTAGTGCGAAGCCGTGTCGACCTTCAAGTGAAGACCTCTTGGTCGTATGTTAACAATAACGGATTGGATACCGACGACAATGTAAACGGGGAAATCGCACTATTGCGTGACCGCTTGAATCTTGCAGTTGAAAATGAAGAGATATTCTTCATCCGAGAGTATTGGGATTCAGATACAATGGAATGGGTCGTTGAAGGACGTAATGAATCCTACACGAACGAACAAGGTCATGCATCCTTCGATTGGGCATTCCCTGGACGTACTTGTGCGGGCGAACCATGCGATGGAGATTGGAAAATCACAGCATACTACCCAGGTTCTACCTTCTTTGCAGAATCTAGTGCTAATATAAGCCACGAGGTTCACTATCAGAAGGCACAGATAGTCGACCAAAGTTCTGGAATATTCACGCCGAGTACGATCATGGCATTCATAATCGTTCTACTTGGTGCTGCTATTGCAGGAGTGATGTACTATCAGCGAGTAGTTGCAAGACGCCAAGTCGAAGCACTACGTGGTATTCTAACAGATACCATGCTACAGTTGCAAGCGGCTAACGAATATATTGCAATTATCTTCGATTGTTACAAACAATTGGTCAAGCACTTCCGTAGACATGGTTTCATGAAGAAGGTTTACGAGACAACTCGTGAATTCGAAAGTGCGGTACGTGGAGCATTCCACATGGTCCCAGCAGACCAATTGGATGGCTTCATTGCGATATTCGAAGAAGCGCGCTATTCGGACCACCAAATTGGACCAAGTCATCGTGACCGTGCAGTAGAAACTCTCAATGCAATCGCACAAAGCCTGTCTATGGCTCTAGGCGATGGCGGAATGATCACTCGTGGTGAGGAACATGACTCCTCACTCTACGGTGGACTGACCAAGGCAGGAGAGTTCATTGCAGCTGATGGGTCTGTCAGACAGGCAGGACTTGCAGATACAGCCGAAGAAGCCAATTTCAAGATTTGAAGTTGAATGTTTTGGCTGCGAGCAAAGCAGGGGGCATTCCCCTGCTTTGCTCAATTTTCGGCGCAGGGTTGATGTGTTATATCCGCTGAGGCTATGGTATGAGTGATTGGAAGACCCTTATCGACCAAGCGATGATGCAAGAAGGAAGCGACACAATTGGAGCGCATGGAACATACGGAAATGCGGTACGCGCAGCCCTGTCCAACGCCCAACTTCTACTGACCGACCTAGAGGCAGCCCAGATTATCGAATCGATTTATGGCGCACTAGTTGCATATTCACAACAAATAATGCTGCGAATGAAAGCGGAAGATCCGGAAATAGGCGGGGTCGACCACTCATTTAGAGCAGGACAAGCATACGGGGTATCATGTGTTCTAAATCATTTGATTGACCAATTAACAGATGTATCATCTGTTACGAATCTAGACGCACTAGACGCCTTCTCAGATACTCTTCATAACGATATTCTAGTTCAAGCAAGAGCGGCAGGTTTGACTGTTGAATTACTTGATGCGAAAGGCGAAATTCTCTACGAGTGAATACAGCCTGAACGCTACACCCCGGCGCGAAACATAGTTTGCCCGCGTCGGTGCCTTCATAACAGGGTGGTTTGTCGGCGAGTTGCTTCTATAGCATCGAGTGAGTCATATGAGTAAACCCGTAAGCAAGACAAACCCAAATCTAGTCGGTCTAATCGGCGATTTGAAGGCACAGTCTCGCGAGACCGGCGCTGCTTTGTGGCGAGATGTCGCCCAGCGACTTTCAAAGAGTCGCAGTAATTGGGCACAACCAAACCTTAGCCGCTTGAGCCGCCATTGCCCAGAGGGCGTAACTGTCCTCGTTCCAGGCAAGCTGCTCGGCAGTGGTGAAGTTTTGGTTAAGCATGACGTCGCCGCCTACAGTATCAGCGCTGGAGCCCGTGAGAAGATTGAGGCTGTTGGAGGACGTGTTCTTTCACTAGCCGAATTGATGAACGAAAACCCAAACGGATCGGGGGTGTACATCCTTGGCTGATAATACCACATTCGTTTACGACGCCGATGGATTAGTCCTAGGCCGTCTGGCTAGCACAGTTGCTGAACTTCTTCTGAAGAGCACACGTGCTGGTAGTAGCGATCAAGTCGTTATTGTAAATGCAGAGAAAGCAGTCGTTTCCGGCAAGCCATCATCTGTATTCTCAACATATCACGACAAGTACGCTCTAAACCATGCTCGAAAGGGACCTTTCTTCCCTCGTATGCCTGATATGATTCTGAAAAGAACTGTTAGGGGCATGCTGCCTTACCAGGCTAAGAGTAGTGGACGACGTGCGCTACGTAATCTTCGTGTTGAAATCGGCTGTCCTAGCCACCTGACAGGTGACCTTCCTGAAGGTCACGAAACAGGTGACGACAGCAAGATTCGCAGACCACTTCCTCAACGATTCGTTCGTTTGGGAGACATCAGCGCCAACCTCGGCGCACCAGCACACCGTTGGAATGGAGGTGAGCAGTGATGGCTCGTAAGGGAAAGAAAGTCGTACACACATCTGGTAAGCGTAAGACAGCAGTAGCCCGTGCCACAGTTAAGGCTGGTAAGGGTAGAGTGCGTGTTAACAGCGAACCTATCGAAATTCTACAACCTGCTCTATCTCGCCGTAAGGCAATGGAGCCGCTAATTATTGCTGATGCAATGAAACGCCTATCTAAGGTGGATATCAATATCTTAACCCATGGTGGTGGAATTATGGGCCAGACCGATGCTATTAGAACTGCACTCGCTCGTGGTCTTGTTCACTACAATGGTGGTGCAGAAGGCCTTGATGAGGAACTTCGTGACGAATACCTACGATTTGATCGTAGCCTACTAGTCAACGACCCTCGCCGCAAGGAACCTAAACATCAGCTCGGTCGTGGTGCTCGCCGTAAGAAGCAGAAGTCGTATAGGTGATTTAGATGATTATTCCAGTACGTTGTTTCAGCTGTGGCGGAGTTATTGCTCACAAGTGGGAAGAGTTCAATGAAAAGAAAGATGCAGGAATCGATATTATGACTGCCCTCGACGAGGTAGGATTAGATCGTTACTGCTGCCGCCGAATGTATGTTTCACATATCGAACTCATTACTGAGATCGCACCTTTCAATTCACCTCGTGAATGAAATTATAGTTGACATTGCATTCCCCAATTAAAGGGCTTGTGGGTTAGCTTGGCCTATACTTGGCGGCTGGGGGCCGTCAGACCCCAGTTCAAATCTGGGCAGGCCCACTTTCCGTTTTGATTCGAAAAATAGTTGTTGAATTGAGTCTCCGTAGGAGACTCGTAGGCAATGATTTGATGATAGATGAGAATTACCGAGGGCTATGAGAATCCGCGCGCTAGTGCTGACAACCCTCCTAATAATCTCATCATCGGCCTCTGTAATCGCTAGTGATACAGTTACTACACAGGATGTAGAAATATCTGGAAACTATACAATGCTTGGTAATTATACGGTCAGCCACGGAACCACCTTGACGATTAAACCTGGAACTGTAATCGATATGCAGGACTATTGGATGGAGGTAGAAGGTACCTTAATCGCCGACGATTCAACTATAATGTCCTCACAAACCACGGCAACCGGCTCACAAAAAGGGGTATGGGATGCGTTAACAATTACTTCATTAGGAACTGCATTATTTGACAATGTCATAATTTCAAATGCAAAATCCTGCCTAATCGTAGACGGAACCTTGACTGCTACTGGGCTAACCCTAGAGGACTGTTTGATTGGGATAGAAGTTGATGGAACCGCTACAATTAGCGATTTAACAGCATCTTCTATCGACAATGACGGAATTAGAGTAACTGGAGATGCAGACCTTTCTGGTGTTCAATTTGCCAGCATGAGTGGCGGAGTTCACTCTAGTGGCGATCTAATTTTGTCGGGAGCGGAGTTCACAGATATTGGAACTGGACTTTCTCTAACCGGGGGAACGGCAGACGTCGAAACACTAAATTTCAACTCTGGTATTGGAAATGCCGTAAGCATCTCATCTGCAGTTAGCGGTGACATAGATGGAATGACTGGAGATTCAAAAAATGCCATCGCTTCAATGGACGCTATTGGATTTACAGTATCCAATGTAAATATGTCTGGGGAGCGATTGGTTAATTCTTGGTCGGCAGGCAATTTATCAATCACGAATGCAGTATTCAATTCAGATAGCACGGAAACTCCTATCGATATCAGAACGTCAGGCACAGTCACTCTATCCGGAGTTGATTTAACAGGCCAGTTCAACAGCGCTCAAGGGCCATACAATGCTCCATGGATTGGAATTGCTATTGCTGGGAGCGGAGATTACATCATAGAATCCTCGAGTATCGAGTCCTCAGATACAGCGTTGATCTCTAGTGGAACAGGAACTCTAAGCATTACAGATTCTGTATTTACATCAGATCGGTTAGGACTTTCGTTCTCAGGGATTTCTTCAACAACATTGGATAATGTAGTAGTTAACATTTCAACAGGCGGCGAAATTGGAATTGACATCCTTCAAGGAATCCATACATTCTCTGGATTAGAAGTAAACATGCCGTATAACCCGAACGCAGCCGATAGTACAGGCATCGATGCATGGTGGTGCGAAATTATAGCAGAAGATGTTTCAGTAAACGGTTTTGCCAATAGTATGGCAGTTCAGGAATCCATACTGATGGCTGAAGATTTACTTCTATTAAATTCAACCCAACAGGGACTGTATGCTTCTTACTCACAAATTACAGTTACTGATGAATTCCAAACGAAAGTCTCCGACAGTGGAATCGTGATGGTCGCATCGACGGGAGTCTTCCGAACATGGACCGCATCATATCACGAAGATGGAGGAATTATCGACTCAGATTCCGAAGTAACCGTTTGGTTATTTTCGACAATTAGCAATCTTGACTCAGATGCTAGCGGCAGTGGCACACTAAATTACGGAACAAGTCAAACGCTAACAGTTGATACAGCAAATAGTAATCGTCTTTGGGAGATGACAATATCGTTCGAGGACCTAACTGGAAATCCAGTAGATGCTAATTGGCAAGTCTTAGGATTCAGTGGAACTGCTAGTGCTGGAGCTGCGGTAATTCCTGTAAGTGAAGCAGGCTCTAAGATAACCGCAACATATTCCGGAATCGGAGCGCTATCTACGCCTATTGGCTTTCAAGGAGGCACCCATTCAATTCAAGTTCCTATCATGCCCCAAACCGATTGGACGTTAACAGCAGGAACTGTCGTTGTTCTAGGGCCAACAGAAGATGGCCAACCTCATCTTGCAGGTGGGAATATAACAATTCCAGCAAATGCTAAATTGATTTTGCAAGATACAACACTAGAATTACCTACCAATACTACAATTACAATTGATAGTTATGGGGATTTAGAAGGGCATAATTCTCACCTAGTAAGCGATGTGATCTCACATTCTGGAGAATTTGGAAATTCAGAAACCTCTGATTTAACAATATCAGGGGACGTATTGTGGACATCATGTCAAAACAATATCATTTTGTTTGGAATTAATGTAGACGGTGACATTCATTTAGACAACTCCTGTAAAGTCACAATCACTTCAGGCGGAGTGACTGGTCTGGTAACAGTTGGTGTAGGTGCAACGTTTGAAATTGTAAACACCCTCGAAGTTACAGTTCTCAATAAAGGAGAGCCGGTAGAAGGAGCGTCAATAACAGTTCAAGGACAGAGCGTCACGACAGATGCAGAAGGTAAGGCGACAAAGACCACAACAGCACTTCTGGTAGACTCCACTGGCACTTCGATATCAGGACTCGAGCAAGTTACAATGCAATGGGGCTCAATCTATGGATTGATGGCCTGGGAAACATCTTCTTCGATGCAACACACGTTCATCGCATCTACTGTTTCAGGTGGTTCACTGACCGAATGGTTAGTTCTAGAAAAGGCATGGAGCCCATACTATCTCTCAAGTAATCTTGTAGTACCTATCGGCCAAACCTTGACATTAAACGATGGAGTTTTCCTTAGAGTTACAGATGGAGTGACAATCAAAGTCGAAGGTACATTTAATTCTGGAAATTCGACCATTTCATCGACAGCCGGTGGCGCAAGGTGGGGCGGCTTAATTATTGGAGACAATAATGAGACAAGTGCACAATTACTTGGCACAAGTTTGGTAGAAGGATCTCCTCTACTCACCATTGATGGTTATGCTGATGTAGTTTTGAACAACGGCCTACTTTCACGTACAAGTGGTGCTGAGCCATTGATCAGGCTTACTAACGCAGCCTCTGGAATCCTAAACATGTCTTCTACAACACTCTCAGACTCTTCCTCTCACTGCATTGAAGCTCAAGGCTCAGCCGTATTGCATATGCGTCAAGTAACCATGAAGTCGTGTGCCTCAGATTCAATTTGGGCGCGCAGTCTTCCGCTTTTGATAGACGGTCTACAGGTGACTGAGAAAGTAGACCTTAGTGGAGTTTCTGGAGAGTTAATTAACTTCGAAGGAGGAGAATTACATATCAATAATTTAGATGGATTTATGATGTCAGATTTGACACTTACTTCAATAAACGGTTCAGATAATCGTGAGATAATCATTGACGGTGCTACAATTAACGGCACCCCCGCTCTAGTTCTTGAAAATACAGCAGGAAGTATTTCAGAACTTACAATCGATTGTGGAGGCAGTGGTGTTGGAGTTTCTGTACATCATGGCAGAGCATCCGCTCCAGTAATAATTAGCGATTCATCAATATCTTCATGCTCAAAAGGTATTGATTTACACACCGACGGAGAATCAGCGGCAATAGAATTGAATCAGGTATATGTCGATTCAGCAGTAGCAATCTCAAGCGATGGTAATGATATGATAATTCGCAATGGCGCACTAAACGGTTCACTGGATATTAATTCCGCAAATGCCAACTTATACGACGTAACTCCATTATCCGAATCAACAATATTTGGTGAAATTTGGATGTGGAATACACATATCATAAGCGTAAACCTTGGCGGTAACTCTCACACTGCAAACCTCGAACTTTCAGTTGATGAAATTTGGTCTACATCTGTCATTGGAAGTAGCATAGAAGTGGCGATACCTTACACAATAGTGTCAGACGCTGGCTCACAAACGACTAACTTAGTCGATATTGTTGCGACCTCAGATAATATACCAACTCTAAGCCAGCAATATTCTTACGGTCCTGCAGAGAGCGATATAATTGAAATAAATATGATTAGTAACCAAGCGCCTAATGCACAAATTATCACCCCCGATGATGGACTTTCAGTAATGGAATCAATTCCAATCGAGGTCAGGGCAGTAGTCGGCGACGACCTAGATTCAATCGAAGATTTAGAAGTTGTTTGGAAAGTAATTGTCGGACAAACCGAGGTGATGCAGTTGACAGGAGATTGGAATAACATAACCGATTTGCCTGCTGGAATGTATGTGTTAAGATTAGAAGTTACAGATACCCAGGGCATAGTATCTAGTCAATCGATGTCATTTGAAATCACATTATTAGATTCTGATGGAGACTGGATTAATTCATGCAACATAGAAACATGGTTTGACAAGGAAGAGAGTTTGTATTGTGGGCCAGACGTCTATGACACAGATGACGACAATGATGGTGTATCGGACAATAGAGATCCATGGACCACAGATCCCTGTGCTAGCATGGACACCGATAGTGACGGTCAGCCTGACAATTTACATTGCCCTCCCGGAGTTACCACTTTGTTAACGGCCGACCCAGATGACGACGGTGATGGCATTCCTGATGTTTCCGAGAATGCAGGATCTAGTGAAGACTCTAATGAAAGTCCAATCGTAATCATGCTATTCGTAGGAATATTCATTGCAGCTGCAGTATTCATGTTAATGCGCAGTAAGCAGGAAGTGGATTGATGGCGGAATTTACCAGTGCATTACCTGAGTCGGAATCAATGGCTCAGTTTTGTGTTGTAATCTTAGCGATAATTGTAGCATGGGATGCATGGTGGCTTGGGCGTCAAAGAATAGATATCCCGGAGTTGGGAGAACTTCCCAATTCAGGATATGCATGGGAATCTAACCAATCGCAAGAAGTATCCCGTCAGTGGGCTAATCTGATGACTATGGGTGCGATGATGGTGCTACCCTGGATGCTTGCAGAACTTTCTGACACTCCAATCATTTGGGTTTGGATTTGGGATATCTTACTTGCAATACACCTAATCTCTCTTTTAATTCCTAAGAGATATGCTGTGACCTCAACCCATCTATTTGCAGATGGCCAGAGGTATGAATGGAGTCGATTAAAGCTTTCAAAAAAACAGCCTAAGAAGCGAATAATGCTACTGCGCAAAGGGTGGGGACCTTTCGGCCCCCTACCCCTTGGCGGAGAAAGAATCTCACTATCAAAAGCATTAGAGTTGATGCATTCTATTCTTAACGAAGAGGAATGATCAAGCCTTCATTGCTTCAGTTGCTTTCTTAGCACCCATCCACGCTACAACACCGAAACCGATCTTGTTGATGATGTCTGCAATATTGTAAGCGACTGCCATTGCTTCTTGGTTTCCAGACAGGATGTCGACACCCGGGCTGAATAGGTAGCCAATTGGGTAGATTACCCATCCAACTACAATGAACCATCTTAGAGCGTTAGCGCTCCAAATCAACTCTGGTGCGATTTTATCGTTGTCAACACCTTTTCCAGATGACCATGGAGTTCCAGTAGCGACAATGATCATTGCCCAACCGACTCCACCAAGTACTAGTCCAAGCATGCCGTTAATCAAACCAGATTCTCCAGCATATCCGAATCCAATCATAATTAGTGCACCTGTGAAACAAACTCCAGTGAAGCCCATTCCGAGGAACTTAGCATCGGTAATTGCATCCTTTCCAATCAGGGAAGGGAATTTTAATGCCATCAATGGTACTGTAATTATCCAGTCCATGTAACGGTATTCGACAGACACTGTACCGAGGTCAGTGTAGACTCCACGCATGTAGTAGTAATGGAATGCCGCAATACCTACAATCAATGCCGAGATGGTCATTGTAGTACGGTACTCTGGCGCAACATTACTTCGCTCACTCATGAAGAACACGAATGCAGCACCCATTGCAATGTATCCTACGAAGAATAGGAAGAAGGTCAGCAATTTTAGTGGCTCACCATCGTATTTTACAGAAGGATCTACAATTTCTGCACTGACCGTTCCGGCCATAGCAAGGGCAAATGTGGCGACTAAAAGCAGGCTCGTTGTTCTTGAAAAGCGGTCTAATGACATGTTTCTCAATAAACTCCGGTTTAATTGAGTTTATAAATGACAGTTTATTTTCATTTTACATTTCCAATATAATTCCGGTTTGAACAGCCCACATACGTGCGTAAACACCATTCTGCGATACTAATTCTTCATGAGTTCCATCTTCAATGATGTTACCATTCTCCAAAACAAGTATACGGTCAGCATTTCTTATTGTAGAAAGCCTGTGAGCAATAATCACTGCTGTTCTATTTTGTGAAACCTTACTGATTGAGCGTTGTAATGCTGCCTCAGTCTCATTATCTACGGCAGATGTAGCCTCATCTAGAATTAGTATAGGAGCATCTTTGAGAATCGCTCTAGCAATTGCTAATCTCTGTCTTTGTCCTCCCGACAATCTGTGACCACCTTCGCCGACTAAAGTTTCCCAGCCGTCAGGTAACTCGTCGATAAAGGCTGAAGCTTCTGCAACCAAACCAGCACCTTTCACATCTTCATCCGAAGCATCCGGTTTACCATATCGTATATTCTCCATAATAGTTGTGGGGAATAATGTGATGTGCTGATCGACTAGCGCCATCGAAGAACGTAATCTATTCAAATCCCAGTCAGGCAATTTCTCTCCTGCCCATTCAATGCTGCCTTCTGAAGGCTCAGCGAATCGTAAAAGAAGGCGAATAAGCGTTGTTTTTCCGGAACCAGTTGCACCTACAATACCAGTTGTTTTTCCACCTTCAAGACTCAGGTTAAGACCTTCAAACACTTTATTGCGCCCAGTATAAGCAAAATGTACATCATTGAAATTAACGTTGGAATTTACAATATCTTCATTTTCAGGCTTGAAGTTTCCTTGCTGAATTTCTGTAGGCGAGGTTAGAACATTGAGAACTCTTGTCGAAGAAGCCATTGCTCTTTGATACAAATCAAATGTTTCTCCCAGCCGAGTTAGGGGCCACAGTAGCCTCTGTGTCATGAATACCAAAACAGAATATGCACCTATCGCAAGTCCACCTTCAAGAGTTATCCAGCCTCCGAGTAAGAGTGTGGCAGTGAAGCCACAAAGAATAGCCATTCGAATCATCGGCACGAATGCTACCGAAAGACGAATTGCCTTTTTGTTTGCATCCCTATATTCATTGCTCAAATCCTCGACCCGAAGTAATTCTCTTTCTTCTGCAGTAAAAGACTGAATTGTTGACATTCCTGAAAGGTCATTCTCTAATAGAGAATTCAATTTTCCGGCAGTATTTCGGACTTCGGCATAACGAGGCTCAAGGTTCCTTTGATACAGAAATGAGCCCCAGATAATTACAGGAATCGGTAGGACAGCAAACAATGCCACTTTCCAAGAAATTGCTAAAAATACTGCACCGACTACGATAACAGTTGTACTGACTTGAAGGAAATCGTTAGCACCTTTATCCAAAAACCGTTCAAGTTGATTGATATCATCATTTAGAATTGCTAAGATGTCTCCTTTCTGCCTTTCATCAAACCAGCCCATTCCTTGTTTTTGAACATGGGCAAAGGTCTCGAGTCGCAACTCGTGTTGTACAGTTTGAGCCAGGTTTCTCCAAAGTATACCGTAGAAATATTCGAATAATGATTCAAGACCCCAAATTAAGAAAGTGAATACTGAGAGCAAAATTAGTTGATGCCAAGGATTTTCAATTCCATACCCTGCCATGAATGAATCTTCTCGAAGGACCACTACGTCGACAGCTAGTCCAATTAACAAAGGAGGGGCTAAATCCCATATTTTGTTAAGCACAGAGCAGAATGTCGCTAACCTGATAGTGCCTTTGTGCGGAGCCATATATCTCAGCAATCGCTTGAATGGCCCTACTTCACTCATAGACCCGCTAACGGTCTAGAATATGAGAATGCTCGCATAATTTCTAACATCAATATCAAATCGGGTGTGCTAGATTTCCGAAGCGAACCCTAATCAGGTGCCTTTCCAACCGGGAAACATGGAATGGACACGTAGTGGCGAAGACCTGTTTGTTAGAATCGACCCGGATGAAGAGATACATGCATCATTACAGAGCCTTGCAGACAAAGTTGGGTTTGATGCTGCAGCGATCACAAGCGGCATTGGGCGTACTAGAGATAACAAGTATGGCTACATGAATGGGGACGGAGTTTATCAGCGCAGGGACTTGATTGCACCATCCGAATTGGTCAGCCTGTCGGGTAATATTGCTCGAACAGAAGAAGGAGCAGCATTCACTCATATCCATTGCTGTTGGTCAGATGATGACAATAATGTTCACGCTGGACACATGTTCCAAGCAACAGTCCATGTTGTTGCAGAAATACATCTTCGTATACTATCGCAAGCGATAATGACACGTTGTCCATTAGCAGGATTAGAACTTCTTGGCTTGCAATTTTCGTGAGGTTCATATCCTGTGGGGTGAGTGAACTAATATGGCCGGAGCGGAGCGAATCCAACAACTGGCCGAAGCGGTCAGATATCACCGCCAATTGTACTACAATCATGCTGCACCAGAGATAACAGATGCAGAATTCGATGCGCTTTGGGATGAATTGACAAAATTAGATTCTAGTAACGATGTTTTACACGAAGTAGGCCCAGAGCCGTTACCTGGAACTGTAAAGGTAGAGCATATGTTCCCAATGCGTTCTCTCGACAAAGGAGTTTCCGGTGATGATATTATTCACTTCGTAACCCAATCCACATCCGGTGGCAAGAGGTATCTTGCACAACCGAAGTTAGACGGGTCGGCCCTTTCATTAGAATATGTGGCCGGTAATCTACATCGAGCTGCAACCCGGGGTAGTGGGTCGAGGGGCGAAGATGTAACGTTGAATGCCAAAATGGTTGCAAACGTTCCTTTACGACTCAATGTTGCAATAGATTGTCATGTTCGTGGCGAAGTGGTTATGCCATTAGCAATCTTTGAAGAAAAATATAGTGATATTTCTCCGAACCCAAGGAATCTGTGTTCAGGAGCCTTACGTCAAAAGCACGGGGATGGAAAGGCTGATGCATCAGATTTGGTTTTCCAAGCCTATGATGTAAAATTTCCAAACCAGTCTCCTGGGGGCACCAATGATAGTGAATTGCTTTCATGGTTGCAAGAAGCAGGAATAGAACCAGCACCGTGGAATATCTTCGAATCCGAATCTCCGCAAAAAGAAATGATTGAATACACTAAGGAATGGTCTTCGAAAAGGTCGTCATACGAATTTGAGATCGATGGTATTGTATTCAAATTGGATAATTTGGCACAACGAGAGAATCTCGGAATGACCGCTCACCATCCTCGTTGGGCTCTGGCTTGGAAATTCCCTTCTCAAGAAGCACACTCAGTTTTGCTGGACGTAGATTGGCAAACTGGGCGGACAGGAGTGGTAACTCCAGTTGCTAGAATTGCCCCTCAAATGGTAGGGGGGGTTACTGTCGAAAATGTGACACTACATAATGTCGGAGAAGTAAAACGACTCGATGTTAAAATCGGCGACAAAGTTACAATCACCAGAAGGGGCGATGTAATTCCCAAAATCATCGAGAATTTAGGTCGCGCCACAATTAGTGATTTGGATTCGAGATTCCACGCCGATGGAACAGAATTCGTAGGAGAGTTGTCCCATAGAGAGATCCCAATTCCAAAAGAATGTCCTGCATGTGGGCGAGAGTTAACAATGGAGGGCGCATTCCTAAGATGCGTTGCTTTGGAATGTGACGCTAGAATGACAAGAGCGCTAACATATTGGTGTCGTACTCTTGAGATGGATGGTATTGGGGAGAAATTGATTGAAGCATTACTGGAAAAGGGTTTGGTCGTTACTATAGCCGATTTGTATATGCTTAGTCATTCTCAGATTACTGAACTGGAAAGGATGGGCGACAAGAGCGCCTACAATGTACTAGACGAACTCGCAAAAACTAGGACTTTGAACTTAGCAAAATTCCTTCACGCTTTAGGTATGGAAAGAATAGGTCCCGAGGTTGCAACAACAATATCTCAACACTTTGCAAGTTTAGAGAAGTTACTTCATTGGATTGATGAAGGTGAGGATGACGAACTCACAACCATCGATGGTATTGGAGACAAGGTTGCTGCAATTTTCCGAAATGGAATAAACAAGCGCCGAACCCTAATCAACGAACTTTCCACAATAATCACAGTCACGGATGAATCTCAACCATCTAGTGGGAAATTCGATGGGAAATCGTTCTGCATTACTGGTTCACTTTCAAGGCCAAGAAAAGAAATTGCTCTAACAATAAAGAACGCTGGTGGGAAAGTAGTTGGTAGTGTGAGTAGTAGTTTAGATATTCTTATTGCCGGAGAAAAGGCTGGCTCCAAATTAGAAAAAGCCCAATCGTTGGGAATAGTAATTTGGAGCGAAGAGGACCTGTATCATCAAGTCACAGAGCCCACAAAAGGCCCTAAGACGCTTTTCGATTATGACAGATGACCTCTAGTCATAAAAAGTGTAGAAAGTAAAACCAGCATACCAACCCATTGATAACCGCTGCACCGGTGGTACAACCATGAATCGAAAACTTGTGCCGCTGGCACTAATATTACTGCTGTTATTGTCAATGGCGCCATTGACTACTGGTAATAGCGGCGGAGTTTACAATTCAGGTACCGGTTGCGGAGGAAGTTATTGCCATGGTAGCGGTACTAACGCAGTAGTTTCTATGTCGGGACAACCCGGTAATTATACAGCAGGCCAAACCTACACTCTATCCATTTCTGTTACGGGCGGAGCCAGCAGTACCCAAGGTGGCTTCAGTCTTGACGCGAGCATAGGAACTCTTTCCGCAGGCGGAATAGGAATAATGGCAGTAAAGGTAAATCCTGCAGGCACTAGTGCTACGCACACAACTAACAGTTATCGAAGTTGGAGTGTTGATTGGATTGCTCCAGCCGCCGGTTCTGGAGTGGCGATATTCGACTTAGCTGCAAATGCAGCAGATGGTAACAACCAAAATTCAAATGATAATTGGGATACGGTTAGTTACCAGGTTCCCGAGGCAGGAGGCTCAGTTTCAAACACCCCCCCCACAGCCTCAAATATACTACTAAGCCCTAGCAATCCAGTTACTACAGACACTTTGTCGTTGACATATTCTTACCAAGATTCAGACGGTGATGCTCAGAGCGGAACCTCAATACATTGGTACAAGGATGGCGTATTGGAAAGTTCTAGTGACAATCAAATGACAGTCCCTTCTTCGTCAACAAGTAAAGGAGAATCCTGGAATGTAACAGTTACTCCAAGCGATGGCACAGATAACGGACCTTCCGTGCATTCTACCAATCTATTGATTATCAACTCAATTCCATCTATACAGAGTGCCTCTATTTCTCCCGAATCGGCAACAGAAAGCGATGATCTCACAGTCGGCTGGTCCTCATCGGATGCGGACAACGATATCCTATCTGCTAGCGGGATAGAATGGTATGTTGATGGTTCAAAGGTCTCAGCGTTTGATAATGATGTTACAATCCCTTCAGTTGCGATTAGAGATGGTGATGTATGGTATGCTAAAGTGAAAGTCAACGACGGGGAAGTCGACAGTAATTGGTTTACAACTCAGGACATCACTATCGGCAGCGATAACACAGCACCTACGATGACAAGTGTAACTCTAAGTGGACCGTATACAACAGTAGATGACCTAATCGCAACCGCTCAGGGTAACGATTTAGACGGTGACATACTAACGTATGAATGGCAATGGCCAAGTTCCACAATTACAACATCGACCCTCCCTTCATCCCTAACTAGTAAGGATGAATCATGGACTGCTAAGTGTAGAGTTACGGATGGTAAAGCGTACTCAGAATGGATGGAAAGCAGTGCTGTAGTCATTCAGAATTCAGCCCCGGTATTATCGAGTATAACCATAGACCAAGATTCAGTATTCTTTGAAAGTGAAGCGACCTATTCCTATGAAGCGACAGATGCTGATGGTGACATATTGTCTCCAAATGAAGATTGGTCTCTATCCGGTGCTATTCTAACTCTACAACTTTACGTGAGTGATGATGATTTTAGTAATTCACAAACACTTTCAGACACCGTTTTGATAGCAAATACACTTCCAACAGTCACCTATAGTGGGGGTCTAAGTTTCGATGCTCTAATGGATATCAATCCATTAGCAGATTTAGTTACAGACGATGCCAACGGTGATGATGTAACTCTTTCATGGATATGGATTAGAAATGGCTTTTCGACAAATTATAATCAAAGTATGATTTCAGCATCTAGCCTTGGAGCGGGCGATAGTTGGACAGCATTAGTAACTCCAAACGATGGAATAGAAGACGGTCAAACTTTGGTACTAGAGTTCACTATTACCAACACAGACCCTAATGCGGTTATCAGTGGTCCAGAGAAACTCATTCAGGGCGCAACAGCGACATTTTCTGCTAGCAACTCTACAGATATCGATGGTGCGGTAGTCAATGCAATTTGGATGGTAGACGGTGAGATCGTACATAATGGAATGGTTCTGAATATTTTGATGGTTGAAGAATTGAATCTTGAGGTTAAGGTAATCGATGACCTAGGAGCAACAGATACTTTGTCGACTAATTATATTGGAGTGGAGCCTCCTTATGCCAAAAATACAGTAGCAGAAACCGATGGAAATGAAGTTGTATTGACATGGGAAGGCGTTGCCGATGAATGGGCTGTTGTCCATAACGGCGAGGTCATAGGCACAACTACGGCAACGAAATATCGACACGCACCTACCCTAGAAGGCGAGCATTCTTACAATATATTACCAATTGTGGACGGTGAACAAATCCAATGGGAAGGTGCAACTTCAACCGATGATGTCGTACTAGAATCTAGTACAGCCCCCGATACCCCAGGCCCTAGCGATACATTGGGAATGATTTTCAGTATCGTCATGCTTCTCGCAGGTATAGTTGGAGTCACAATTTCGTTTATTCCAAGGAGGTCTTGAATGCGTATTAAGGCGGTGACTCTTCTGATTTTGGTAGTCCTTTCCTCGACAATTTCTACAGCAAATTCCGGTGGAGAAGGGGATGCGGTTCGTTCAAGGGATTGTGCAGGTTCTTGCCATGCATCCTCTTCAACAAACGGAGTATCTTCTGCTGTTCTAAGTATTGAATTCCCTGAAGATACATATGCTGGATTATTGATGGAAATTAAAACTTCAGTTGGGGGCGCAGATGTAAGTTCAGCCAATATGGTCGGAATGGCAATTCTGGTGAATTCAGAAGGCGCTAAAGATCTTCCAGCAAACGAAGGTTGGGAAGTGATTACCGACCCTAATGGTGGGACCAATAATTATGTCGAAATCATCGATGCGTTCTCTTCTCAAACCGTAGTCACACAAACATGGACTTTACGCGCTCCTTCTAATCCAGGAATGTATGATTTATTCTTAGCGGTACAACATGGCTCTGCAAGCGGCGGAATAGCTATGACTGGGATATCAAATTCAACATCTGTTGAAGTGCAGGTAGTTCCTGAAAATCTACCCCAGCTAGCACCCGATTGGACACCGGTTAATACCCGAACTCTTGGGGAAAGCACAACAATAACTCTTGAAACCTTGAATACAGATTCAGCCATTGTTGAATTAAAGAATGGGGCTGGAGTTACACAAATAACAGTCGTAGATAATGAGTTCACAATACCGGCTGCAGTTAATCCTGGAGTGGCTGAATGGCGTGTAATCCTAGAAGGGGAAGGGCCGACTCAGACCTCACCTTGGTTTAGGCTTACAGCACAGGAACCCGGTTGGGAAATTGATGAAAATGCGCTCTACCTTCAGAGTTTCGCGCTATTCTTACTGTGTGCGGGATTAGTGGTATTGAGAAGACCAACTGGAGAAGATTTCAACAAGAGTTATGATTCTGAAAACTATCTTTCAGATTCTATGGCAGAAGTGACCCCAGCCCTGGAACCAACTCCTGTAATAGCGACTCCGCCAATGACAAGTAGTGAAGGGCCACCAGTGCCATCACTGGATTACCCCAGGGATGGACGGCAGAGCAATGGCAATATTATGGCCAAGAGCACCTTGACAAATTAGCACGAGGTGAAATCTGATGATATCTTCAGGAACCTTACATGTTATCGCTACAGAGCTAACAGTCGGGATGTTCGCTCTTTCAGGCGTTGCCTTCCTTCTTTGTTTGATTGAAGAAAGGGACCATTATCGCGTGAATCAGTAGCCCATTGGGCTTTGCTGGGCGGTATAATTGCAACTCCATTTGCGATAATTACGGGCCTAGATGCATCACCAGGTGAGGGATTGAACAGCCCTCTTCTCGCTAACAAAATGCTGCTTTCTATGACCTCGGCAGGACTAGCAATTGGGATACTGGTAAGGAGGAGGATGGGCGGAGATGTAGACTCGAGACACGCTAGTGTTGGGATGATATCTGTTGCCTTGATGCTAACTACGGCCGGTATGGGTGGTGAATATTCACGAAGCGAAACTCTACTATTCTTCGTACCTAAAGAAACAGTATTTTTATTCCCAGTATGGGCAAGTATAATTTTGATAGTTCTATCTTTAGTTATGCTAGGTAAATCAGCCATAGAGCATAGAAGTTGAAGCCGGACTTGGTTCAGATTCTGCTCCATCCATCATATTGCGAATCTGTTCTTCTAATTGCTTTGCTTCTTCTAGAAGCGGACCATGATCTAAATCGATTACAGGTAGCATCTTGTTTAGGTGCTGAATTATCACAGCAGCCGCTCTAGCGTCTGGGAATCTTGGGTCGGCTTCAACCATTAGACTCATGATATTGCGCCCTCTACTTGCCCCTTCGCTGAGCATAACTCCAGTCATCCCTTTGATGACGCCTTGTTCAAGAAGTGGGATTTCCATTTCTTGCAAAAGTTCAGCCATCTTAGGAGTTGCAGCGACGCCCAGAACATCAACTTCTTCGGTATCCTCATACTCAACTAGTGGTTCATTTCCATTCAAACCGCCTTTCATACCCTTACGAGCAAAAGCATCGATGAGAACTCCCATCGCCGCCTTTTCCTTTTTAGACCAAGCAAATATTTCGCTAACGATTTCATGAACAAGAGGGTCGGGTACGATTAATTCACTCATCAATAGTAGTACCTTATCGCATCCCTCAATCTTGCAGATTGGCTTACCAGTATATGCTCGGATAGGAGGCAGAGGCACACCATCTTGCACCAAACAAATAGCAGGTAAGTTTGGATGAGCAACACCGCCTACGAATTCTAATTCCAAGTGGTCAATCAAAAAATGTGCAACGACGCTAGAGACCATCCCCACACTTGGGAAACAGCATACGACAAGCGCATCTTCGATATCGATACTCTTGTCAAGCCAGACCTTAGCGCCTTCCATGGCTCTAAGGACAACACACCTTGTGTATAATCTACCCGCCTTCCTAATTCAACCTATAATCCCAAGCGATTTGAAGGTGAAGCATGCAAGAGAGTACATGGGCGAGGAAAGGAAGCATACACTTTCCCCTTCAGCATGGAATCGATTCGAGACCTGCCCTCGAATGTATTGGCTAAGTCGACAGAAGTTACCTCGTAAGGCCGGAATGGCGGCTAGCGTAGGTACTGCAGTTCATGCATCGGTTGAAGATTTATTGCAAATAGACCTTTCAGCTCGTAAATCGACGAAACACATTGGCTACCCGAAGTAGCCGAATCATTTCTCAAAAACACGATGGGAGGAAGAAAAAGAGGTATTCTTAGCAACCCCCCGCCGACCAATGTGGAAAGAAAAAGAGTGGGATAAAGCAAAGAAAATGCAAAGAGGAGCAATCAAAATGCTTCTGGAATTTGTAGGAGCCTCTGGGGTAACTCCACTGAAAACCACAATTGCTCTTTGGAAGAACCTTCTTTCTAGAGTGATTGCAGTTGAAGGTGAACTACGAACAAGCGATGACCGGTTAATGGGGCGTTTAGATATGCTATTTGCTGATGTTGACGATAAGGGAAATCTGAATGGTTGGATTGTTGCAGATTTGAAAACTGGCAAGGCTCCTGAAACCGAATTAAAACCCGAGGTTCAAAGACAATTATTGCTGTATCGGGATATACTGCTGTCAAATAATCCAAATGCACCTCCTGTGAAAACCGAGGGCTGGTATACTGTAAATGCAACACGTTATACAGCCACTAGGCGAATCGGTAATGGATGATGCATTAGCGGCATGGGAGGCCACTAAACCAAGCGAAACTCCATTAGAAGCAACACCGGGCCAATCGTCTTGCGGTGGCTTTTGTGATTGGAAAGCATGGTGCCCCCATTGGTGGAATTGGCGACTTGAAAACGGCACACTTGGCACTGAAGACTTTTCAGATGCAGTAATTCTCTTACACCACTTTGATGATATAAACGGCACTGGAGTTGCCGAAATATGCGAACCTGCTAATGCGGAGGGTAGGGCACTGCCAACAGGCTTCAAATCCCAATCAGTTTCGATGGTCGTGGAAAAGAGGCACTACAGGAATTGCTTGCAACCGGCCACCAAGGTCCGATTTTTATTGGCAGCGCAATGACGGTTCGTAACACTTGGAGAGTGGGACATTGGTGCGATGTACTCGCCTGGTCACCAATCCCTGATGCTTGAAATATAATCTCTTAGGGAGTCACGTGCCTCTTCATCTTCAATCCCATTAGGGGATAATAACCAATCAAGTAACGAGAATCTTCTTTGGCAACGGTGACCAAATCTGTGCCTCGGTGGCTGCCGAAAGCAACGATGTATACCCCATCATCAATACGTATTCTACCTTGTGCATCAAAGGCATCCAGGTCTCCTAATGAGCGCCCTAATTCACTTTCATCTTTGCGAACTTCCCCATTGATCAACCAATCTTCAATTTCATTGAGCGAACGTCTGAAACTGGATGGATGGTCGCGCATTATTTTCCATAATAATAGCAAACTTGCAGCCGCATCTGCAGCCGCATCATGAGCGTTTGATAGATCGATTCCATGTCTAGCGCACTGGGCTCCAAGATTGTGAGGCCTAGCGATTTTTAATCTTCTAACCGCCTCTAAGGTATCTAGTACAACAAGAGGCTTTGGCGGAACCATGCCACATCTGTAATATTCATTATCGAGTAGAGGCATGTCGAATCTTCTAGCGTTATGGCCAACGATAACCGCACCATCCATCAATTCGAATAATTCTGCCGCATAGTGCTTGAAAATCGGCTCTCCTCTTACTTTGGAATCATAAATCCCATGAACTCTTGATGCACCCATCGGGATTGGTCTTTGTGGATTGACTAAGACGTCATAATGCACAGTGCTTCCATCTGCCTCTGCACCGATAAGTGCAACCTGTACGATCCGGTCATTATTGGTTGAAACCCCTGTGGTTTCAAGGTCGAATGCTAGAACACGTTGCCCCTCTAGAATGTCGACCATAACACATAGGCCGTAGGTCGACCCAAATGAACATCACTACACAATGGCTATTGGCAATGATGAAGAGGTGGATGATATGGGCATCAAGGATTGGTTCAAGAAAAAGCCCGAACCAGTTAATGCAGAAGGCTCGAACAAAGTCATCGAATTGCCTGAATTAGATAGGGATGCACTTGTTCGAAGAAACACGTCTCGATGCTTGAATCTGACGAGGTTAAATTGCCTCCGGAGGTCATAGTCGAATCAACACCTGAATACGATTCAGGAGACGTAGATATGAGTGCTCTTTTAGATGATGAAATGGAATCTAATTACGAACCTAAATACCGTTGATAGTACGACGTTGAAGATATGTTAGCCGGATGCGAAAATAGTTGGAGACTTGCCCGAAGAAGTCGATTTCAAATAGATTAAATCAAATCATACTAGGGACATGGTTAGATATGAAATATACAAGGGGATCTCTATGAACAAGAAACGGGGCTTGCTATTAGCGCCTTACTTTTGGTTCAATTGATTGCTGGATGTACTGGTGTTTTGGATAATACAGTTGATCCTCGTGCAGTCTTAACCGCCACTCCTACAGAGATTCAGCAAGGCGAGGAAGTAACCTTTGATGCTCGCGGCTCCGATGCTATGGAAGGTTTGATTTCAGAATTCAAGTGGGACTTTGGCGACGGTACCGAATCAACGACACTAGCAGGATTCACTTCTCACCAATTTTTAGAAGCAGGACAATTCAATGTACGCCTAACGGTTACAAACGACCAAGGCGGAACCGATTCCACTACTGCAATGGTGAGGGTAAACGGTGCACCAATTCTTAACCTTTCAATTCCAGAAGACGTAAGAAGCGGCGATATAGTGTTACTTGATGCATCCAAAACCGTTGACCCAGAGGGAAGAACGCTGAACTTTATGTGGGATTTAGATTTCTTATCGGACAGTAATGGAGATGGCAATACACGTAATGATGTAGATTCAACTAGCGACCAAGTCTATCTCCCTACAGAATCAAGTGGTACAATTTTAGGTTCACTAACCGTTGATGATAATGAGGGTGGCGTAGTGTCTCAACAGTTCACAATCGATGTTCAAACCCGCCGCTACAAGGTCGCATGGGTGGAGAACACACTGGAATGGGATTATGACGATTATCTTGCTCAAGGGGAAACTTGGAGTGAAAACATGACTCCCGGATTAGATGTCAGAATTATGGCGTATGAGGCATTATTAGAGTTGGACCAAGACCTAATCTTGCCCCCTGACAATTTCACATTATCACTGAATATTATTGACGATGGACATCGCCGCTCTGCTCAAACCAGTCCGGGTAATGTTACTAGAAACGAACCGACAACGGCAGAAATAAATGCTAGTGATTTGAATCCATCCGGCCAAGAAGATATTTTCGATGCAGATAGTGCGGAACAACTGTTACAATCACTACTCAATGAACCAGGAGCCCGCTTTGGCCAAGGGGAATGGATATGGTCAATTGTCGCTCAAAATGCAGACCCGGATTCGGTTTTGCCGGGCCAGCCTGACCCCGATGGAGGAAACGATTGGTCACTTTCCATTATCATCACAGTTCAAACTCCGGTATTAACCGAAGTCGCTTACGAGTGATTCAACTAAATTGAATTGGCTGAACTGTCTTCCAATTGGCATTAGCAAGTTTCTTTGCTTTACCATCGGCGATGATTGGATGAATGCGACTTAAGCGACCATGCATTCCGTGAACTCCGAATTTTATTCGTAATTCGACTTGACGATCACGCTCTGCAGCTTCCATCTGTTCATCATCTAATTCAACACTAGCCATCTCTTTACCAGTAGTTGCTGAAGATACAGAAAATGTGTTTCCATTGATATGAGTTCGCGGGGCGAAGTCCATGTCGTCAGGATTATTCATCCATGCCTCAAGGTCGATAGAAAGATAATCGCGAATATTGACGCGCTTGATTACGATAGAATCTACCATGGTGACCGTTCACTCCGAGAGGCCGTGTATTCAAAATCTCTCGCATTACTTGGGGCGATTGGGATTCCACCCTAGTGTTTGATATGGGTTGATGGTGATGTAGAAATTATGTCACCGCCCACAATAGGTCAAGGCACTCAGAAAAAAGCAAGACTGCAAAGGTTGAAAGACGAAGTGAAGCGTTTTGTGTTCGCAAATCCTGGATGTAGTGCGCAATCAATAGTCGCTCATCTTTCTCACGAAAAGAAGTTGAGAAACCATGGCCTAACTCCAAGAAAGATTGGCTTTTTTATTCCGCGACACCTGAAGACACATTTGGTATGGTGGCAGGACCATATAGCAGGCCGGCGCGTATATGGGCCTGATAGCAAAGATGAATCGACAGCCTGAAGGAGCACCTTCGCTACCACGGTAACATGGGTGAAGTAACAGCGTACTTCGATCTTGATGGCACCCTTCTCGATGCATCGAGTGAAAAAAGCCTGACTGCACTCCTTTCGAAACGACGTCCTTGGCGTATTCCACTAGGGGCGGTAATGTGGACACTAGGTTTTGTTGGCAACCTGCTTAGAGCACGTTCAATTTATGATTCAGCCCGAAACCGTGGCCATTTGGCTCTGTGCAACTGGGAAACATTACGCTCACTTTCAGCAGAACTAGTGGAATCAAAATTATCCAAGAGAATTAGCCAAGACGCTCTAGACCGCCTTGAATGGCACCGCCAACAAGGCCATCGTCTAGTTCTTATCACGGCTACTGTAATGCCAATGGCGCAAGCGATGGCCGACCATCTTGGTATGGACGAAGTATATGGGTGTGGACCTGAAGATATGACTGGAACTATGAGTGGTTCAGAAAAAGGCTGGAGCGTTCCACGTCGTAAAGGAAAAGTCCCCGTAGTTCAAGCGGATGCAGAATCAGTAGGCCATAACCTAGCAGATTGCTGGGGATATGGCAATACCCATGCAGATTCCTTCTTCATGTCAATTACCGGTAATCCTGTCGCAGTTAACGCCGAGGGTGGGCTGAAATCTCTTGCAAAAGAGAAAGAGTGGCCCCAATTTGAATGGCGCGTATAGTACGCCCGTCGCGCTTAAATGGGGAAGGCAGGTCGCCGAGACTGCACTGGCCCCATAGTGTAGCCTGGATATCACAGTGGCTTGCGGAGCCACGAACCCGTGTTCGAATCGCGGTGGGGCCGCTCTTACTCTTCTTCAGTGACTAAAGTAATCTTTTGGTCTAGAGCAGATTTTGCTGATTCATTGAACAATGGTAATATGGCTAGGCTTGCACAAATAGCCATACAAAACCCGCAAAGATATCCTAAGATTTTGTTTGCTAGAATAAGGCTAGGGGGCAACATATCTTGTGAAATCGAATAGATTTCAAGATTAGCATAGACGCCACCTATGATCGCAATTACGCTGCCAGCAACCGCCAATTTTGCTCCTATCGACTTCAATCTGAATAATGAAACACCGCCAAATAATACAAGCACAGCACCCGTCATCACAGACCATCCACGAATAGTGTACGCACCACTATCTCTGGTTTCATCATGGAAATCTTGGTATTCTTGGTCGGTAATATTCTCTCCATTACTCGTTCTAACATTGGTAAGCAAAGTGTCTAATTCTTCTTGCGAAAGGTCCTCGGAGAGCGATAGTTGGATGTCTCCAGCAGCCGTGAAACCCATAAGTAGTGAACCTAGTATTAGTAACACAGCGATAGTCTTGGGACCCTTTTTATCAGGCTTAGGGGAAAAAAGAGGCATCTGTTGTGGCACACTGCCATCATCACTCATTCGAATTGAGAACTCTTCACTCATCAGTGCAAGCCTCCAATCCATTTCGTAAACTATCGGGGATTACTAAAGAGCTCATATCAGCCATACTTACACAAACTGTAACCTGTTCACTAGACCAAAGCAATTCCTCATTTTGATTGCTAAATCTGTACTGCCATGTGCATGATTTTCTTCCAACTTTAGAAATCCAAATTTTTGCAGTTACAGTATCGCCGTACCTGAATGGGTAATGAAACTCTGATTTGATATCTACAACAGGAAAACCAATCTTCATTTCACCAATTATGTGGGGGTAGTCGACACCACATATTTGCATCCAAGCGTCTTCAAAGAACCGATGTGCAAGGTCGTAGATACGCGGGTAAAATCCTATGCCTGCCATGTCAAGCATTGGAAAGTCGACGCGGCGACTTAGTTGCACAGCCATGGCACTGCGTACGGGCGCCACTTATTCAAGCATCCTCGGGCTTAGGCCATTTTTTGGCTAACACTTTGGCCAAGTCGTCATCTAATTTAGCATTCCACCAATCACTACCTTGCCAAATAGCATATCGTCCACGAACACCACGAATATCGGCTCCTTCAAACGAACAGTTTCGGAAGTTGGAAATGTTTAATCTAGCCTTGCGTAAGTCAGCCCCTCGAAAATCACAGCCGTCAAATGCCGATTTCATTAAATCTGCTTCGACCATAGATGCACGCCTAAAATCAGAATCAATAAAATTCCCTTCAGTTAAATCAGCACCGTCCAAAATAGTTCTTCGAAAGTTCGACTTTGGATGATTACCCCTACGCAGTAATTCACCAGTATGGTTTTGGAAAGACCAATCCAAAGAGACTTCTTCTTCGCCGGTACTACTGCCCGACATTACCATGGAATCACCTTCAGTAACGACTTCGCTTGTCTAAGTGAGCTCTACCTTCAGGTGTTAAAATCGCATATCGATTTTTCTCTTTAGCAGATGGCGGGGTAACTAGGAATCCTCGCTCTCTCAGTCTGTTTAGATAGAGAGAAAGATTACCAGGTGGCTCCAATCCAGCATCTTCGAATATCTGATCTATAACACGAGGTGGACTATCATTTACACCTTCAACGTCTCTAAGATACTGAATCGCACCTAATACTTGGTCAGGCTTACGAATTAGACTACAGTTCTCGATTAAAGCTCGGAATGCAGAACCCCTTTCAGGAAGACCCGCTTCGCGAGCTGCATCAACAGCAGCCTCAATAGCACGTTCGCGTGCATTACGGATTCTTGAAAGCGCAATAGACCACGTATCATCATCTCGTACCCTTGTTAGGCGTTCATCTACACTCGATTGAGCCCCTGAGAGATCAATTTCTACATCACCAGCGCGAATTAGCACCCTTGCTTCATCTTCCATCTAATCATCTCCGGGCAGCCGACTTGGCTCCTGTTGATAAAATTTCATCAGTTCGTTTTTAATGCTTGTTTCAGACACTAAGGGGGTTAAACGATGCACTAAACGACTTTTAACACCCCAATCCTTGTTATTAGTCGCGCCCAGTAAATAACATTCCGGGCCACATATTTACCACTACTAATCTAAGTTAAAATCATGAATTGAGGATAAGGCAGATGAAGGGGCGTCCTTTTCATTCAAATCCCCGGGTGTTTACATGAGGCGCGTCTCCCCAGTTCTGATAATGCTTTTATTGATTGGTTCATGTATCCCAGTTGGACTCGTAACCGCTTCAAGTGATCCGACAACAATATTGACATTTAACGGCGGAGTTGCCTCAATAGATGTCAATTTACAAGGCGGTGTAGCAGATAGTACTGCAATTATAGATGTCCCTCGAAATGTCACATTCAATTCTGCAAGTTTTGACGTCGAATACGATAGTAGTCAGGTTAGCCCAGGGCAAGTATGGGTAGATATCAACGAAGACGGAGTGTTTGAATGGGAGTTTACAGATTCAGGCTATGGGGATATCGGATATCAGAATCAATTCTATAACGGCCAAGAATG
>CASICT010000024.1 GCA_949373265.1 Candidatus Poseidoniaceae archaeon
AGATATATTGTAAATCCCCAAAGCGCTTGGGAAGCGACTCCGAAAATTAGAATCAATCTGTAGTAAGCCATCATGTTATCATTTGTAGTCACATGTCCTGCATTTTCTAAGAAAGCAGCAATACCTACAACTGGAATCCAAAATAAGGCAGTCAATACCATTCTATTGTATGGTTTCCTTTGTTTGATACAACTCAGAATCTCGAGTGGACGCATAATTATGAATATCAAAGTATATGGTAGGATGAGTAGTAGAGAGTACAATCTTGAAGAAATATCTCCTCTTTCATTTAATGGGCCGCCTATAATTGCCAATAACAAAAGAATTGTGAAACATACAAACACCTTTGTAAGGTTCTCGGACTTGATAATCTTCCAATCTAGTCGTCGATTAACGTGCGAAATTATTATTGCAACTACTGCAAGAGGAATAAAGAAATCAAAAATTAATGATTCAGAATAATCAAGAAGATTAGGATATGTCTTCCGTCCAATCCAACACGACAGAGTAAATAATCCTAAAATGGGTAAGATAATTCCAGTAGTGTTTGAAAAGAGACCCACTTTATCTTGATTTATCTTTTTACTTTTGAAAATAACAAGTGCTGAAGGTCCGAGACATATTAGTGATGAACAAAGCAATGTCATCCCGATTGTGGCAAGTGTCTGATATGTTGCAACATCTTTGGAAATTATTCCAAGCGATATCGCTAATTGTCCAAATATATTCATCGTGAGGTAAGTTCTCATCACACTTTTTTCAAATGTTTTGACATCATAGATCAGCGGCAGTATGCCAAACCCTAGGCCAGCAATAATGCACATCATCCATCCTAAACCTATTTGCATACGTATCGTATAACGGACCTCATCACCATTCAAAACATAGTAATCTGAACCTATTGTTCCGAACCAAATAGTTGTAATGAAGAATATAATCTGCATTACTACTGCTACAAGAACTAAATCGATATATGAGCCAGCAGACAAATTCTGCTTACTTTGAATATCAATTTTCATATTGCCTGCTATATGATTCAACATATAATAGATGGGTTTTGAAAAATAATCAAATTAATAATGGAGCAAGTCCCAACTCATGTCTCGAAACATCCATCGAAACGTCCTTGCCGGGTAATAATAGCAATTTATCTTCATCATCTAACGAAAATATCGCAATTCCAACTTCATCTCCCATTTGTTTCAATGTCCTTCTACAAGCATTGGTTTGAGTATCCATATGAATTAATTTTGTCAAATCCACAATAATCGTGTCTCCTCTACGAACGCGGTCTTCGATTTGACGAACAGGCAGTCTGTGCATTTGGTCTGGCATTACATACCTTAGAGCTCTATCTGGGAAATCAGTAGGTGGTGATGAATAGTTTGAAAGGTCGTGGAATGCGATATTATCTGGTGTTACTGGGCCAGTCCAACCATTTGGAGTTTTATTTGAATGTTTGATTGGAGCAGGTATTCTAATCGGCTCTGCAATCACAGTCGCAATAGGGGTATGCGATTGCTCAATAACCAGTTCATTTTCTGGAGTTACAATTGTCAACTGTTGACCAGGGGCTTCTTCAGGTTTCTTAGATTTCTTTTTCTTGACTCTCTTAGCCGCTTCAGGTGAAGGTGCTTCTGGGTCTGGAAAACCAAAGAACTGCCAAAGTGTTCCCATTATTATTCACTGCTCACAAGTCTAAGTCGCCTAGTAGATCGGCTAACTCTTGTGATGCAGGAGTCGGTGCAGGTTCTTGAACCATCGTCCTTTGCAGAAGTGATTCGCTAGGTTCTGCATAAGTTTGAGTTGGTGCCGGCTGATAATATGCAGGTGCAGGCTCAGGTTGAGCGTATGTTTGGGTAGGCGGAGGCTGTGAGTAAGCCGGTGTTGCAACTGCCAATTGTGGATTATTCTCCAAGTACTGTTCACCATAATACGTCCACTGTTCCATGGTCCAACCAGCAGGCAATCCTGCAGCAGGTATTGGTGGTCCATTGTTCACAGCGGTTTCTACTACAGGAATAGCAACCGGTTGAGATTCACTCGGTTGCGAATTATCCCAAGCATAGTCTGCTAAGTTACTTTCAATTGGTTCTGAACTTGTATCTCTTCCTTTAAGCAAAAGAACAGCAACTAAGGCCAATATTACAAATCCTAGTATCGAGCCTATTGCAAGTGGACTTGCCATTCCAAATAATCCCTCACTGGTTTGTTTTTCAACTTCAACTAGTACAGATGCAGTACTGGACATTCCATCGTCATCAGTTACTGTCAAATTGACGAAATACGAACCAGGTCTGTCAAATGTGATAGTATATTCTTCTCCAGAACCATCCTGAGTAGTTCCTTGAGTGGAAGGGTCATCCCAGATGAACATCAGTAATGCCCGGTCCCTTTGAGTATCGCTAGAATTACTTCCACTGAAAGTAATAGAATCACCTTCTGTGATAACAAACCCGCCCTCTGGAATGAAAATATTAGCACTAGGTGGGCGATTTACAGTTGTCACACTGACTGAAAAAGAATCTGTAGCATTATCATCATCCCATACATTTGCAGTTACTGTTCGCAATCCACTAGTAGGCCAAGAGTAATTAAAATCAGGTCCTTCAATATCACAATCATCTGTGTCTATTCCATTTCCATCATTATCAATAGAAACGACTAGGTCCCAGCAGAACCTCAAGTCATCAGCATCAGCAAAATCTACTGCAACAGCCGTTAAATTCAACATTTCGTCTTCGAATAATGTCTTATCTGCACGTAATTCTCCTAGAACTGGTGCTATATTGTTAACTCTAACATAACCAAGGATTTCATCACTTGAGACTCCATCATCATCGGTAGAGAATGCTCGAATTGTGTGTAGACCTGATTTGTCCCATGATGCAGTTATTTCTGAAGTAGGTCCAGAAGTAGTAATTGTCATGTTTTGGTCTAAATCATTAGGGTACCATGTTATCAACAATCCTTCTCTATCTGAAAGTGTATCTTCTCCTTCGATTGAAAGTGTAGCTATTATGTCCTCATCAATTGACCAAATACCATCTTCGCCAGCAAGGTAAGGAATTCCATTTATTAGAAAACTCATCTCTCCAATAGTTGGAGCGACATTCAATACTTCGAAGGTAATCGTGTCTGATACTGATGCATTATCATCATCGGTTACAACAACTTCAATTTCATGCACCCCTTCTTCTTCAGGAGAAAACGTACAATATGGTCCATACAATCCTTCTTCACAAACACTATCTGGCCAAGAAATGGTTACTTGCTGTCCTTCTGGCGACATAGTGTCAATATCTCCACTATCTGAAGCATTGAAAGTGATTGTATTTCCAGCATCGACTGCTGAAGCCATTGCGGTTAGATTGACATATGGGTCACGATTAAGAATTGTAGCATTCATTACCATCTCAACTTCATCAAGTTCGTCATCGACAACGATTACCTTGACTTCCCATTCTCCATCATCGACCCAGAACCAACTGGTTTGACAATTCGGTGCATCTACATACTCGGTCCTAAATCCATCTTCGATTTCAAAGTAACAACCTACTGTACCACTATCGGCATCGTAGGAACCAGAAGCATCTATCGTTACATTTTCGAATGTGAAAACATCATCTGCTAGCACCATACTTGCAACGGGTAATCTTCCAATGAAAATATCGAGAGATGCTTCATTGTTTGAACGATTGGCATCATCGGTGACTAAATTATCGGGGTCTACCATGAATGATAGGGTTTGGTCTCCGATCGGGGCATTTGCCGGAACGGTCCAATTAACATCCACTCGGGCTTCAGAATAAGGAGCGAGAGCGGGAAGGGTTCCTCTAACAGTTGTGCCATCAGGGGTGACAATCTCCATTTCAGTTGCAGGGGATGTTAATACTCCGCGGTTTTGGGCAGGAACAGAAAAGTGCATTTCATCGCCTGGCAATGCACTGTAACCACCTGCTTGGGAGAGTATAAGGGAATCATTACCTCTTGTCCTAGTGACAATCATTGAATCTGGTTTTGCAACTAAGTCGACCCCAACTACTGTCAAGTCAATGACGATAGTAGCAGCACCAACAATCTTGTTTACAGGGTCCCAGATGACAACTCCATTACTGGTCCAATCATCTGAGGATACCGATGCATCCACATTAAATCCTACATTCAAATCAGGAGTTACTTTTCCATTTGAATCAGTAGTTAGACTCATGATGACACCGTCGGTCTCGTATCGCAATTGCAGATTCTTACTAACTTCATCAGCGCCATTGACTGTAAAATGTCCCACGACTTCTTCCGTAGCATTAGGTAGGATTGCAACAAATTCAGGGTCTACTGTGATAATTCTATTACGAATACCCGGTGATGAGGTTGGATTGCCACCAGATGAATCACTAGGTGTGTAGGTCTTTAACAGCCAATCAATTTGGAATCCTGCAGGATTAATAATTCTATACCATGAATAAGACCTAACGGAGTCACAATACCATTCAAAGCCGTTAGCAGAACCAGTATTGTTCCAAGAATTGACCTTGTGCGAATCAGAACACCCAGTGTATGATGGTGAATTACCATCTTCAGTCGGAGTGCCATCTGCAGTTACCTGGTATGTTGTGTTATCCTCTACAAATGGGGTGTCGAAACTAGTGGGGTCGAAATAATCTGAACTACCGCTAACCTCGGTACCAGAATCATATGTGCTAGTCCACTGGTCGCCAGTTCTTAGAGGAAAGTCGAACTTCTCTCTTGGTGGCTCATATACTGTTGCAAATGTGATGTCTGCTAATTCTTGAGACAAAAACCCGATGTTAAAGGGAGCGAAATCAACTACTAATGTGAATTCACTATCCCACACTGCCAAGTCGTTAGCACGTAGAAGGTCTATACCGTCATATTCGATATCTAATCTGCCAGATGTTCCCTCCAATGTAGCGCCATTATTACCCGAGGAATATTCTCCTTCTATTGTGAGTTCATACAGCAGAGTCTGTATGCCTTGAATCGTTTCAAAACGGATGTCTGTGACTTCCATTGTGGTGTCGCCAGTTAAGGTACTAATCGAAGCAGAAACATTTGCAGATTGAATTAATCCAGCAACGTCGAATAGAGTTTCATAAACCCACTGATCTCCAATTCTCCAATTAGGAACATCATGAACATCTGCTTCAGTTTCACCTGCAGAGTTCACTTGTTTTAGTTCAAATTCTTCAATCATTGAAAGTGGGCCATATACCGTCATCAAGATGAGAATGAATATCGGAATTACTTGGCGCATAGACATACGTAGTATGTCGGTTACTTTTCATCCTGTCCGTTCTCGGATTCTTGCATTTCTACGAATTGGTGCCCATAGTGAAGCCACTGTTCTTCGCTCCAACCTTCAGGCAGTCCATCTTCTGGAATCGGTAATGATTGGATCGGATTACCTTCAATGGAGGTATTATTCTCTAGATTGCTAAATGCATCCATCTTCGGTGCTTCCAATGGAGCTTCAATCATTGCAATACCATCATCATCCCATACTGATTTTCGCTTTTTCTGGCCCCTCTTCATTATTAGAACAAGTCCAGAAATGACCATGCCGATAAGAATTAATTGAACAAATGGATTTGCTTCTTCTCCGGACAATGTTTCCATGACTCCCTCGAAGGCAGTTCTATCTGGAGAATCAACTTCAATCGTAGCCGTTTTCGTGCCCGGTTTCAAAATATCTTCATCCCAAGCGATCGCTTTGATAGTAAAAGCCCCTGCTCTTGGGAATGAATATTCAACTACAGAACCTACTAAGTCAGCATCGTTATCTTTGATGCCATCTCCATCACTGTCTACTGAACAGTCAACATCCCAGACTACAGTTAGGTATTCCTTATCAACGGCGGAATCTAGAGTTGCTGAAGCATCTAGGATTACAGTTTCACCCGAAATTGCGTTATTTGGGACCTTCATTCTAATCATTGGTGGTAAATTAAGAACAGTAACCGAGGCGGTTGAAGAGTTTCTTGCTCCATCATCATCAGTTGCATGGAATACAATATTGTGCACTCCCGC
Organism: Candidatus Poseidoniaceae archaeon; assembly: GCA_949373265.1. The sequence continues at coordinate 6,049 of CASICT010000024.1, forward strand.
ATTTTGCCAAGACCAAGTAAGATTGGAACCTATAACGTCGCAGTCATCATCTGCAGAGCCGATTCCATCAGTATCAGCGCCAGGGTCTGTATCCCAGCAAACAATCAATTCATCCATATCTGAATCAGTGTCCCATGCTAATCCAGAAAGTTCGATACTTTGTCCTTCAGCTACGGCCATTACTACTGGAAGTTGTTCAATTTGTGGTTCGACATTTTTCACATCAATCCATCTTTCGACCCAGCCGCTATCCTCACCCTCACTATCGATGGCTTTGACTAATATTTTCTGCATGCCTGCTTCTTCCCATACGGTGGATACTCGTGATTCTCTTCCATCTGTATCAACTCCAAATGACCATTCGTATCTCAAATTATCTAGGTCATCCATCGAATCCTCTGCACGAGCAGATAGTGTCACTTCTTGATCTTCATCGACCTGCCAAGACATCTGTCCTGAAGTGTTAATCAACTGATTATTTTGATCCCACATCGCAACCGCAACGTCGTGTGGTGCGATATTAGTGAATTCAATATTGATAGTCGCAAATGTTTGATTCCCATCATCATCAGTTCCTACCGCAGTAAATGTTTGCAATCCTTCTTCCCATGCAGTAGTTGTACACTCTCTAGTGTAATATCCCTCTTCACATTGCGCATTTGGCCAATGTATGTCGACAAGACCAGGCCATGAATCTTCGGAATCAGAATCATTAGCAAAGACATACAGGGTGACTGGATGTTCGACTTTCACCTGGTTTCGTTGTGAATATACTGCAACATTTGGTGCACGATTATATATTTCAATTTCAAGAATATGTTCAGTTGAATCACCCTCTTCGTCATTTACCGTTACAATAACCGAATAGAGTCCATCATCAATCCAGGTCCAATTAAGTGAGCAATTATTCCTCATCACTTTATGGTGTGACATAGAGTATGACCCGTCATCATATTCGATGTCGAAGAAACACCAAACAGAGCCTCCATCTTCATCAAAACTAGATGATGCATCAATGAGGATTTTCTCATTTGTCCAAGCACTTTTGTTTTCGGCTACAACAGAGGGAGCGCTTCCAATGAATATTGGCATGATTCCAATGTCATTTGCAGAATCTGCATCATTAGGGTTTGATAATTGTCTGTCAACTTCCCACTTTATGGTTTGATTATCAATACTTGAATTAATATCAACCAGCCATTCGATTTCGAAGATGAATTGTTCAAACATTCCTAGAGCAGGGAGTACTTTACTAATCTCAAATCCATCTGGATAAGTAATGTGAGTGGTAGTTGGAGTGCTTGTCGTAATACCTCTATTGTATACAGGTAGTTGGATGGTTAGATTATCACCTGGAAGGACATTATATCCCGAGATAGAATTTAATGTATCGATTTGTCCACTCCGGTTTCGAATAATATTGGCTCGCTCAATAGCAGCGACAAGATCGAGTCCCACAATATCGTCATCAAGAGTAATCGTAGAGACTCCATACATTCCCCCCGAAGATGCTACTATTCCGTGGCTAGCCCAATCGACTGTTGTTTCAGATGTGTCAGTGGCGCCACCGACTGAAATCATAGTCCATACACTTCCATTAGATGCGGTTGTAAGAGTGGTAGCAAAACCTTCAGACTCGTGCCGTATTTCTACGTCAAGTCCGGATTGAGGGTTACCTGCAGAATCTGTTACATTAGCCCAAACTTCGATAGGTGTATTCAATGCGGTTATTTGAGTAGAAAGTTCAACATCGACATTCATATTTCTATAACCTGGGTTTGTTGTAACTTCAACCTCACTGGACGCTACTGGGATGTATTGTTTAATTCTGAAATCAATAATTAATCCAATCTCTTCTTTAGTGTTTGACCACGCATAGTTTCTGATTTCAGGACAGAACCATTCGAATGAGGTATCAGTACCATTGTCATCATAGGATGTCAATTCATATGATGCATTGCATCCACCATATCCTATTTGTTCACCTAAATCGTTGATTGGCTTACCGGTGTCTGTTATCTCCCAATTGGTATGATTAGCACCACTAGTTGGTTGTGGAAATGGAGTGATGTATTCTGAGGAACCTGACCAAGAAGTTGATGAAACATAGGATGTATTCCAAGTTTCACCAACGCGTAATGGGAAGTCATAATTCTCATTCATTGGGTCATAAGATGTGCTGATTGTTATATCTGCAATCTGTTGAGTAAGAGAAGTAATTCCATAAGGAACATATACCACATTCAACGATAGGTCACTAGAAAGTTTAGCTAAATCAGAAACCCTTCTTACTTCATCAACTTGAAATTGAATATACAGATTACCGGTATAGCCCTCTAAAGCGACGCCTCCTTTGTCGAAATCGGCTTTCGAAGAAGTTTGGTAGACCAGGGTTGGCACCCCACCTACGTTTACTTCTGCAACAGCATCAACAGTAGTAGTGGCATCACCTGTAATCTTCCCTACAGTAGCATCTACACCAGCGCTTTGAACAAGCACAGTAGGGTCGAAAGCACCCGAATATATCCATTTGTCACCAACTCTCCATGTGACCACGTCGGTAACCCCGGGATCTTCGCTTCCAATACCACCTGCACTAGCCTGTGGTGCGACCATTAAGGTCGAAAGTAAGAGGATGAGTACCATCCCCACTTCTCGGCGCATGAATCAATTATGTAAATGGCGGATAGATATAGATGAGGGCGACACGATATTTCTAAAAAACGGTGAAATATACGTAAAAATGCACTGACAGGTCACATTTTTGTAGTATTTCTAAGGAATAGACTCATGTCCAACGTCTGACTCGCCGTAACATGCGCTGGTTCGCCTTCAATGGTGATGCAGATGGTATCTGTTCGATGATACAATGGGGCCTTGTGCATGATATTGAAGGAATGAAAGTTACAGGTGTTAAACGGGATATCGAATTACTTGAAAGAGTACATCCTGTTTCTGGTGACGAAATTATTGTCATGGACATCTCGTTGGCAAGAAATCATGACAGAGCCAGAAAACTTTGTGAAGATGGTTTCAAAATAACATGGTTTGACCATCATTTAGCAGGTGAGCCAATTTCAGGAATTGAGACTCATATTGACACTTCATCAAATGTCTGTACTGCAAAAGTTGTTGAATCTTATTTGCAAGTAGAATCTAATTGGGCTCAAGTGGCGCTTCACGGAGATGGTTTATCACAACACTCCTCTAGGCCGGAGTACAAAGAATTAGGCGAATTACTCAATTACAACGGATACGGAGCGGACCTTTCAGATTTACATTTCCACCCAGAGGATTTATTGAAGCACTGCCTCGAATCAAATACTCCTGAAAAGTTCATGCAAACACCGGCTTTCATTAAGTTGAAAAGTGGATTTGCAGAAGATATGTCTCATGTAGAATCGATTGAAATGGTAGATGGAATCTATCTCTTGCCCGATGAAGCATGGGCTAGAAGAGTAGTGGGCGTTATGGCTCACAGAATCAATAATCAAGCACCAGGCCCTCACGTCATTGCAATCGACAAAGGAGAAACATTGCAAGTATCGATTCGCGGAAAAAGCGGTATCGGGGAATTATGTGCACTCTTTGGTGGTGGCGGCAGAGCAACTGCTGGTGGCATTGACGCTCTCCCTAAGAGAGAGATACCAGCCTTGATGAATGAGGTCAACGCCCGAAGGTTTGCTTGAGGTGATTGTATGCACGATAGAATGACACATCTTCAACGATTGGAAGCCGAGGCTATCCACATCATGAGAGAGGTTGTTGCAGAGGCTGAAAACCCAGTCATGCTCTATTCTGTAGGTAAGGATTCTTCAGTAATGCTACATCTTGCAATGAAGGCTTTCCATCCAGCTAAACCCCCTTTCCCAATCATGCACATCGATACGATGTGGAAGTTTTCTGAAATGATTGAATTCAGAGAGAAGATGGCTAAAGACCTCGGGCTAGATCTGATTGTACACATTAATCCAGAAGGAAAAGAGATGGGGATGAATCCGTTCATTCATGGCTCATCGATGCATACAGACGTGATGAAAACACAGGGGCTAAAGCAAGCATTGGATGCTCACGGTTTTGATGTTGCATTTGGAGGGGCAAGAAGAGATGAGGAAAAGTCTCGAGCCAAAGAGAGAATATTCTCATTCAGAAATGAGAGTCATCATTGGGACCCAAAAAGACAACGCCCCGAACTTTGGAATATTTACAATTCGCGAAAGAATCCAGGAGAGTCCATACGAGTATTCCCACTTTCGAATTGGACCGAATTAGATATCTGGCAGTATATTCACTTAGAAAAAATCCCAATCGTTCCGCTGTATTTGGCTAAACCAAGACCTGTGATTGAGCGCGATGGTGTTCTGATATTGGTAGATGATGACCGCATACCGATGAAGGATGGCGAAGAACCAATGATGAAAACAGTAAGGTTCCGAACACTTGGATGCTATCCCTTAACCGGTGCAGTGGAGTCTGAAGCGGATACATTACCTGAGATTATTCAAGAGATGTTGTTGACAACAACTTCCGAACGTGAAGGCAGAGTTATTGATTTTGATAGCACTGCCTCTATGGAGAAGAAGAAGCAAGAGGGGTATTTCTGATGGCACATGTTAGTGACCTCATCGCAACAGATATCGATTCATATCTTGCTGCTCACGAGCAGAAAGAACTACTCAGATTCATCACATGTGGTTCTGTCGATGATGGTAAATCTACACTGATTGGGCGTATGCTGTATGAGTCGCACATGCTTTTCGATGACCACTTAGCGGCTCTAGAGGCAGATTCAAAGAAAGTTGGAACCCAAGGTGGAGAAATCGATTTCGCTCTACTTGTGGATGGTCTTGCCGCAGAGAGAGAGCAAGGTATCACAATTGATGTGGCCTACCGATTCTTTTCTACCGACAAAAGAAAATACATTGTCGCCGATACTCCTGGCCATGAAGAATATACTCGAAATATGGCTACAGGTGCTTCGACAGCAGATGTTGCAATTATCTTAATCGATGCAAGTCAAGGTGTTCTGACTCAAACCCGCCGCCACTCGTTCATTGTTTCCATGGTGGGAGTGAAGAGAATCGTTTTGGCAGTTAACAAACTAGACCTTGTTGATTATTCGCAAGAAGTATTCGATTCCATCTTAGCAGATTATCACAATTTTGCTAATGAGGCATTAAACCTTGAAGAAATAACAGCAGTACCTATTTCTGCTCTCAAGGGAGACAATATTGTAGGTCCAAGTGAAAACACTCCTTGGTATGACGGACCTTCAATAATGGATTATTTAGAAGGTGTAGAAGTTTCATCAACATCTCAATCTAGGCCGTTTAGAATGCCTGTTCAATGGGTAAATCGTCCGAATAGAGAGTTTCGAGGTTTTGCTGGATTAATCGGTAGTGGAGTAATTTCTCCCGGGGACAGGATTAGAGTTTTACCAAGTGGAACAGAATCTACAATTGAACGAATTGTAACTTCAAACGGAGACTTAGAATTAGCAGGTGCAGGTCGTTCTGTAACCTTAACACTCAGTGATGAGATAGATATCTCAAGAGGGGATATCATTACTGCTGCAGATAATCCTTGCAGTAGTGCAGACCAATTTCAAACCCGCATTCTTTGGATGGATGATTCAGCTATGATGCCCGGGCGTCAGTACTTATTCAAATCTAATACGCAAACAACTTCGATGACCCTAGGTCGCTTGAAGCATCGAATCGATGTCAATACCCTAGAGGAATTGCCGGCCAAGGTTCTTGAAATGAATGACATTGGAATCTGTAATATCTCACTCTCAAATAGAGTTGCATTCGACTCATATGACAATGACCCAACGATGGGTGGATTCATTATAATCGATCGGATTACTAACAATACTGTAGGAATGGGATTGATTGATTTCGCTTTACGTCGTGCTGAAAATATCCATTGGCAATCTATGGATGTAACCAAGGAAAGTCGTGCAGAGCAGAAGAGTCAACAACCTAGATTGGTTTGGTTTACAGGGTTATCTGGTTCTGGTAAATCTTCAATTGCTAACATTCTTGAAAAGAAATTACAGGCTATGGGAAGGCATACCATTACTCTAGATGGAGACAATGTAAGACATGGCCTGAATCGAGATTTAGGATTTACAAAGGCAGACCGTGTTGAGAATATACGTCGCGTTGGTGAGGCATCAAAACTGATGGTAGATGCAGGGCTAATTTGTATTACCTCATTCATTTCGCCGTTTGAATCTGAAAGACAGATGGTTCGTGATTTGATGGGAGATGGAGAATATATCGAAGTATTCGTAGATACCCCGCTAGAAGTTTGTGAACAAAGAGACGTCAAGGGACTTTATGCAAAAGCACGTGGCGGGGAATTGCCAAACTTCACAGGAATTTCTAGCCCTTACGAGGCGCCAGTAAATCCAGAGGTCACAATAGATACTACACAAGTGAGTGCAGCGAAAGCGGCTGACCAAATAATAGATTATTTGAGTCGCTCTTGAATTCTTTTAGCAACTTCGTCCCATTGAAGTGAGTCTCTTAACTCGACCATAGATTTGCGAGATGAATCTAAATCTTCTTGATTCAGCATCGAGATACTGGCTACAATCTCATCAACAGACCTTCCACGCAATCTAATCGCTCCTTCAACATCATCAAAAATTGAAATCGGAGTAACCGCTAATGGTACACCTGCTGCAACACCCATCCTCACAGCTCCGGATGCAGACTCCTTTGTATTTTGATAGGGGAATACTAGTAGTTCACATTTAGCGAGTGTAGCGATAGCAACATCATCATCTAAAAAATCAGTAATGAGTCTTACTTTACCACTTAGTCCCTTACTTTCAATAAGTGAATTAGCCTTTTTTTCCATGTTTTTACTACCGTCTCTAGTGGCGCACAACATGATTAGTTCATCCCAACCAGGAAGTCTTTCAAAGGCTTCGATAAGTTCTAACTGGCCTTTGTGAGGTAATAGAAATCCAAATGTTCCCATCACTCTACCTTCTATTGGTAGAGATTTAGCCAAATCGGATGGAGGTGGATAGATACCATGAGGGATCATGATTACATTATCTTGTATTCCCTGTAATTTGAGATTCTCTACATCGGCTTTGGAATGGACCATTACAGTAGAACAAGATTTCAGTCCATCAACTGCTTTTTCTATTCTCTTACTAGGAAATATTAGTGAACGGTCACGGGTATTATGCATAGTAATCAATACCTTAACATCCATCTGTGCAAGTCTTAGCAATAATTCATTCAGATAAGAGAATCTTAGTAGCCCTGGTTGATGTTGAATTACAATTGTGTCGAGACCCTTAACCGCAATTTGGGCAATAATGCCTTCAAATGAATTTGAATCTCTTATCCAGCAAGGAATAGCCCCCTCAACATCACCCTCACCTAATTGACATAATACTACAACGTCATCCATCTGCTCGACTAAGAACTTCGAATAAGTTGCAATTCCGCACCTGATTCCCCAGGTACTAATCCAACCAATCATTTCACTCACTCCTTAAAGTCAAAATCGGCATATATGTCCAAAATCGCCTTGACATCTTTCGAACGTGGTGAATACTTTTTCTTTCTCTCTCGCAGTGAGAATTCTTCCATGTCTACTTTAACTCCAATCGACTCAAATGCATCTAAGGCCTCTTGGTTCGTGTATGGATATCGTAAGAAGGCAACTTTGTCAATCCCATTCAGTTTAGCATTACGGAAACTTTCGAGAAACATAGAAAATCCTACAGGGTCATTTGGAAATGATTGTAAGAATCTCGTAAGAGGAATCTCTGGTGAGTTAGTGCCGAGGCACATCTTCGCTGCATTTGCTGTCAAGAATTTTCTGCGGTCCATCGAGCGAATCGCATCAAGGTAATCACCATGGATTACTAGAATCGGTTTACCTATGCTTTTTCCTAAATGTTGTTTATGACAAATTAAGCCATAATTATCGGGACGTGTCCTAATCCCTTGGGATTGCATGTGGTCACAAAGTGCATTAGAGGCTACGCCTCCATGTGAAACTACCCAGACGTCGATGCTTTCTGCATCGACATCACTAGGGCCCAATGGCTGCATTGATATCACAGCAGGTCTGCTAGCTCATCTTGGATAATCTGTACAGCTTCAAGGATTTCGTCCTTGTGACGTGCACCGGTGATTACCATCTTTCCAGAACCGAAGATCAGACAGACTACCTTAGGATAGTCAAGTCGGTAAATTAGTCCAGGGAATTGTTCTGGCTCGTATTCGACCTTGTCGAAAGGTAGGTGGAAAGTTAGATTGTTTAGATTCAACTTACGAGGAAGTCCAGCAAGTGGGTCTCCTTCTTTCATTTCTTGAGTATCCATTCTCTGGAGACCTTCGTAATCTTCTGGGTAGTGCAGAGCGTAGGTTGCAACCATGTTCTGTACTTCGATTTCAACGTCCTTAAGGTCCCAGGTTGTGATTCCAGCAGAGCGTAGGTCATTGATCATACGCTCAATTCCAGTGTGAATGTTATCCTCATTCTTTCCGCCAGTACAAACAGCACGTCCGGAACGGAACATAAGAATCGCAAGTTTTGGTTCTGCTACACGGTATACAACACCAGGGAATTGTTCTGGTTCATATTCACAATTCAGTTGAATTGCGATATCAGGAAGATCAAGTTCTTCCGCTACTCGGGTGCTGGCAACGACATTTACTACAGTCAAACGGTCCTCATCGTTCATGTTTGGGGCGATTATAAACCCCTATATAAAGGAAAGCACTACTCAAAAGGGTTCCAAAGAACTGAATCGTCCTCAATGTCGACCTTCATTCCACTTGCTGCTATCTTGCTGATCAGAGTTCTTCCCCCTGCTAACTCGATGGCCTCACTTGTCGCTTTCGGGTCGCGAGTTAGTGCAATCATGCATCCACCACCACCAGCGCCAGTCAACTTCACGCCTAGCGAGGAAGGTGCGGCTGCAGAGATTAGTGCCTCGAGTTCAGGACAAGACACTCCGAGGCTACGAAGGAGTAGGTGGTTTTCGCTCATAGCCCTGCCAACCCCTTCCATATTTCCTTCCATCAATGCCGAAATCCCCCTTCTTGAAATTATTCCAATTGTTTCAATTTCACGAATTCTTTCGGGTGTTTCTTCAAGTAAACTGGCAACCTTAGCGACCTGTTCTGAAGTGGGGGCATGAATCCCAGTATTTCCAATAACAAGCCATACATCATTGATATCTTCTGGTAATTTGACAGAATGGACTTCCCACCTAACACCGTTTAAATTTCTAGAATAAAGCCAATTCAAGTTAGACTCGATTTTGTCTGAAAGAACGATACATCCACCATGAGCACAAGTGCTTGAATCAAGAGGAGATGCAATTCCTCCTTGAGCAGATGCTTCTACTGCATGTGCTAATATTGCACATTCATCAACATCAACAGAGGTAGCTCCAATTTCGATTGAATCTCCTTTTTGAGTATCCCAGGGTCCAGTATAGACCGCGTTTGGTCTAGCAGCAGTCCATCCTTCTGCCCAATCGTCATCTTTTATCTGGCGACCTCGTCCACATCTTAACGCAGCACTTGCCGCTACAGAAAGAGCAGCAGATGAACCTAAACCACTGGCTGGCGGAATAGTACCAGTTATTTTGATAGAAAGGGGTGGGCCATCCGGCCATAATCTCTGTTTCAATGCTTCAACATGCGGGTGCCTCTGTGGACTAAATCTCATTCCATCTAGTCGCCAGATATCGTTTGGTTCAAGGGATACCGCCATTCTTTGGTCGATGGCTACAGCGACAGCAGGCTGACCGTAAACAACAGCATGTTCTCCAAAGAGAATACACTTGCCGGGAGCGCTTGCCTGCACCATGTAGTGCGGTTATGTCGGGGGTACTTGGCCGTTGGGTTGAAGGCGTGCACCCTGTGCGTAGGTTGATGCAACATCCACTCGATGTCACCTATGGAGGTGTTTCAGGTTGGTATTTCCTTCTAATTATGGGAGTTGTATCTATTGGTTTCTTCATCTTCCAAGTACAGAAAGCGACCAGATTAGTTCTCTTGGGGTCTAACGACAACCGTTTCGATTCTTGGGGTTCACGCCTGAAGGAGACGGCGACTGTATGGCTAGGACAACGTAAGGTATTGGAAGACCCAATAGCAGGTGGAATGCACGTGCTAATGTTCTGGGGATTCTTGATGCTTTCAACAGATATGTTTGACTTGGCAAGCGGTAATAAATTCAGTGAACATATTCTTCCTGACTTAATTAATCCATTGTGGAATGGAATGGTCGAACTTGGATATACCAGTGCTTTGATTGGATGTTTCCTTGCTCTCAACCGCAGAGTATTGTTTACTCCTGATAAATTGAAAGGTAAGAGTCAACTTGAAGGAAATGCAATTCTGTTGCTGATTATGACTATCTGTATTACAGCATTTGTAGTCGAGGCTGGAGAAGGTCCAGATGCTACATACGAAATGATTGGGGCATGGGTTGCGAATACATTTGAAATCACCCAAGGAATCGTTAACTTTGCTTACTGGGCTCACATGTTAGCAATCTGTGTTTTCCTATTCCTAATTCCAGTATCTAAGCACATGCACTTGGTCATGGCTCTACCTAACGTGTTCTTCTTTGACACTCAACCCGCAGGTAAGATGCGACCACTACAAATGGACGAGAATGGAACAGCAGTTCCTTTAGAAGAATTAGATTTAGAGACATTTGGTGCATCGCAGTATACTCAATTATCTTGGAGAAGTCTGATCGATGGTTGGGCTTGCACTTCTTGTGCAAGATGCCAAGATGTATGCCCTGCGTATGCTTCTGGCAAAGACCTCAACCCAATGCAAATAATTCACGATGTTAGAGAATATGCTAACGAGCATTCTGTACTTCTTCTGAAAGGTGAAGCACCTGAGGAAGATATCATCTCCCGATTCAGTGAATCTGCGATTTGGGCTTGCACCACTTGTAATGCATGTGTTGATGTTTGCCCAGTGAACATTGAACATGTTCCAAAGTTGACCGATGCCCGCCGTCATTTGATGATGGAGAGAATGGAATTCGATGAATCAGTCGAAGACACTGTAGCGCCTTTGATGGCCACAATGGAGAACTTAGAGAATGATTCAAACCCTTATGGAATTCCTATGCATGAGCGTGGAGATTGGGCAGCAGACCTCGATGTCAAGGTTGGAGAGCCGGCTGAATATATTTACTTCGCAGGATGTGCAGCGTCTTTCGATGAAAGAAACAAGAAGGTCGCCCGTGACACCATCTCGATTATGAAAGAGGCAGGACTAGACGTCGGTATCCTAGGTATGCAAGAAGGATGTACTGGAGATGCAGCTCGTCGTGCAGGTAACGAATACTTGTTCCAGATGCTGGCTGAGACTAACCTTGCAACCTTCGAGGAAATCGGTGTAAAGAAGATTGTAGCATCATGCCCTCACTGTTTCCATACCCTTGGAACAGAATACAAGGACTTCGGCGGACAAGATATTGAAGTCATGCACCACTCTCAATTAATCAATCACCTTCAGGTTGAAGGTAGATTGCCTGAACCTGCTCACGATGGAAATGTAACCTACCATGACCCATGTTATCTTGGACGCATAGGTGGAGAAACCGAAGCACCTCGTGCTGCAATTGGTGGAGTCGATATCGAGACTGAAAAGCATGGCCGAGATTCGTTCTGTTGTGGTGCTGGTGGTGCACAGATGTGGATGGAAGAACATGTGGATGATGACCATGACCGTGTCAACATCATTCGTGCAAAGGAACTTGCAGAGACAGGTGCAGATACTGTTGCAGTAGGTTGCCCATTCTGTTCCACTATGGTTACCGATGGCCTATCAAGTATTGATTCAAAGATGGAAGTCAAAGATATCGCTGAAATCGTTTGGGAGCAAATCAAGGCAAACGATACCAAGATTCAGGCTGCTAAGTCAGACGGCGAGTGAGACTAAACGTTTGGCTAGCCAAAGTGCAAGCACTTAATTTTGCAACATTCAAGTTGCTAAATAGGATGGGTGAATCAAGGCTCAGCATTTGTCCAAATAGTGATTTCCCGGCCATCGCTGTCGCCAACTGCTTTCTCGCCTATGGTGATCACGACTTCACAGATATCTGCTACTCCATCACATAATTCTTGGTTTGCGCCTTCAGAGATTGTGATCTCTTCGCCAAGATCCCATTCATTGCCTTCTTCATCAAGAAACGAATATGTGCACATTTGGCCATCTTCGTCTGGATTGCCAATATCAACGCACTTTTGTACTCCATCATCGGTCCCATAGCCTATGCTAACTTCTACTAAAGCCCAATTTATGGATTGTCCTTTCATCATTTGTATGTGGATAAGGGCGTCTCCGCCGTCTTCACTCATCTCAGGGTCGTTCAATGCATCTCTCCAATCGAACTGTACGAAATTATCCGGGTTCCTTGTTGAAGAAGAAAGAAAAACTTGACCATCGTTTCCGACCATCGGTTTCTTGATTATCATGACATCGACTACGCAGTCATTGCTACCATCACAGAGGTCTGCATTTTCGCCTTCAGAGATTGTGATCTCTTCAGCAACATCCCAATAATTGTCGTCAATAAACGAGTAGGTGCACTGGTCGCCATAGTAAATGTTCTCATACGAGTCCCCCGCAACACACAGGTTAGATACACTACCATCTACAACTATTCTAATCTCTATGAGTGACCAATCAATGGAATATCCTTGGGTCATTGATACGTGGACAAGGGCGTCGCTACCGTTTGCGCTCATGGGAGGGTCGTTAGCAGCATCTCTGTCGTCGAACTGGAAAGTTTTAGATTCCCCATAGAAATCAGGTTCTGCAAGGTAATCATAAAGGAAATATCCACCGGTTCCTACTCCACCGAGAACTAAAACTGAAACAATTGCAATCGTAGCAACTGACATTCCGCCAGTTGCTGCTGCACCTGTTGCACCTGCAGTTATACCACCAGCAGCCATACCACCAGTACCCATACCACCTGCAGCGATTCCTCCTACGCCTTGGCCTGCGAGTCCGGCACCCATCTCCATACTACCAGGAGGTGGTGGTGTCATCATTGACATTCCCTGTGCAGTCCCTTGAAAATCAGGATAGTATTGTTGCGTAAAGTTTGCAGCATCGGCACTAGAGTATCCTTGCTGAATCAAGTCTTGATAATACTGGTTTGAATCCATAATAACAAGTTCCGGTATTGAACCTTACATTTATCACTTTGGCGAAACACAATTGAGAGTCTGAAATTAATTACACCTGTGTAGAGGGCTTTGGAAGTCTTACTCTTCTTCATCCTTAGAGTTCATATCTGCTCCAAATGAACTTAATGTTAGCATAAAAGAGGCAACTAAGAGATATTCTAGCGGTGCGGCCCAGTTAATCCATGGTTGCATAGCAGCCATATCCCATTCACCCTCTGCAAATTCAGGGTTAACTTTCAGGCCCAAACTAATTGCATATGACATTCCAGTGAGGGCAATGAATCCCAAAGTTATGGACATGTATCTCAGGTTCTTACCTCTTTGATTCCCTTCATTCATTCCAAGGTGAGTAACAACTCCCCAGGCTAATCCGAAGTGAAATACATTGACGGCAGTGAAGATATGAAGTTCAATATGGTCATACATGTCCATGAAGGCCATCAGTGTCAGATTTAATCCCACAAAAATCCCACAAATCATAGAGATGTGCATCCAATACCACCTTCCAACTACCTTATTCACCTGGAATAGGCGCCAAGAGACATACATCAGTACAAGACCAGTTAACATGATGCCTACTGTAAATATCACTCGCTGAATTCCAGGGTAATCTGCTTCAGAAATGAAGAATGGAAATGCCCGATAATCTCCAGATAACACATGGACTAGAGATGATAAGAAGACCGTTAGAGCGGGCAGTATCCATCCTAGTCTAGCGGCCATAAGATCTGTAATCATCTATATGCCTCCACTGTATCATGGATGCAGTCATCGTATGATTTCCAAATAATTCCTAATTCGTCCTCTGCCTTCTTACTCGAATATTTTGAATCGCCTTTTGAGAATGCTTTAGCGGCTGAGCGGGTAAGTAACCTCTTTCCAGTAAATAGCCCCATAAACCAATCTTGGAAAACGATGAGAGGTAATAGCCACAATGGAATTCCGAACCGTGGGAATTTCATTTTAGGATACAACTTCTTTCCTCTCTTGAGTAAATCATGTATTGTTCCATCTTGGTATGGTGCCAGTACATATCTGCCATGTGCCTCATCGATTTCGTATGCCAATCGGTGCGCTGTTGCGACATCCTCTACATGTACGAAAGCTAGTGGAATCTTTGGGACCACTGGATACTTTCCTTTCATCGCATCTCCAATGATATCGGTTGATGGAGTTGGTCGAGAGAATGAACCACCAAGGACTCCACTAGGATTGATCACTCGTAAATCGATATCCAATTCCTTTGCTAATTCCCAAGCACGACGTTCTGATTCGGTTTTTGCTCTTGTATAAGGCAGTGAGAAATTATCATTCCAATTAGATTCATCTTTTACAACATTTTTGGGAGTTGAACCAATTGCGGCTACAGAGGATGTGTAGACTACCCTTTTGATTCCACATGCAGCAGCAGCCCTTAGGACATTTTCAGTTCCCTTATTGGCTGTATCAAGAATTAGTTGCCCATCGCCACTAGTGGCATATATTGTAGCCAGATGAAATAGTCCAATTGCACCTTCGAATACTCGATTCCAATCATCAGAGTTGAGCACATCAGCCTCGACAAATTCCATGTCGAGGTCAGGGGCTTTATCCATTGAACGAACAGTTCCCCTCACTGTGTATCCTGAATCTATTAATTGGCGAGCAAGATTATTGCCGATGTGTCCGTTGACACCAGTCACGACAACAAGCCCTTCCATGCTAGGCCATATGCGACACGGCTTTGAATCATGGCATTGTTTGAATAACAGTGAATCACCCCCGAGGGTGATGCCTCTGCGTGTACATGACACCCGCCGGCGGGATAAAGTGGATTTTACCACTATGAATCCCGGTGTAGTGAACATGTATGTCTGTGGTGTTACAGTGTATGATTTGTGTCATCTTGGTCATGCTCGTTGTTATCTTGCATTCGATTTAATTCATCGTTGGCTAGAAAAGTCTGGCTACGATGTAAACTATGTTCAAAACTTCACCGATATTGATGACAAAATCATCCACCGGGCCAATGAAACCGGTGAAGACTGGAGAGAACTAGTTGACAAAAATATCGCTACATATTATCGTGATATGGATGCATTGAATATTCTTCGTGCAGACAAATATCCAAGATGTACGGAATTTGTAGATGAAATGATTTCAATAACTTCAGACCTAATCGAGAAAGGAAATGCATATACTTCCTCAGATGGAGTTTACTTTAGCGTAGAGAGTGCCCCTGAAAAGTATGGACAGCTAACAGGACAAAACATCGATGCTGTTCGTAGTGGTGCAGGTGGTAGAGTTGATGGGACCGGTTCTGGAAAGCGCGACCACAAGGATTTCGCACTATGGAAAGCGGCCAAACCAGGTGAGCCTACATGGGAATCACCGTGGGGGCCTGGCCGACCCGGATGGCACATCGAGTGTACTGCTATGTCAATGGATTCATTTGGTTCACAATTCGATATTCATGGTGGTGGCCATGACTTATTATTCCCTCATCATGAAGCAGAGATATTCCAGGGCGAATGTCATACAGGCTGCTCTCCGGTAGTGCATCACTGGTTACACAATGGATTCGTCAATATCGATGGGGAGAAGATGAGTAAATCTCTTGGGAATTTCTGGACGATTACCGAGATTTTGGAGAAAATAAACCCCCTAGTTCTTCGTTTTTCATTAATCAATGCTCATTATCGTTCACCGATTGACATGAATGAACAATTGCTAAAGGATGCAGAAAAGAATCACACTCGTCTAATGGGAGTTTACCAAGCATCTCTTGAATTGATGGGAATAAATGTTCCACCTTTACCTGAAGGAGATTTGTCTTCACAGGTACCTCTTGTCAAGAGCCTTGGTCTTCTTGAGAAAATGGCTCAAGGATTTGCAATGGCTATGGATGATGATTTCAATTCCCGTGAAGCATGTGCTAAGGTATTGGGTGCATTAAGGGAAATGAGCCGAATGTTAGGTTTGTTAGAAGGTGATGATTTAGGGGCCTATGCTCAACACTGTGTCGACTGGCTTGAGGATACTGCAGGTTCTGTTCTAGGAGTTCTTCCTTCCCGCGAACAAACATTGGCTGAGCCTGAAGAAGACCCTAGGCGAGCAGAAATAGCAGATAGAGTAGAAGAGTTAATCCATAAAAGAACTGATGCTAGGTCTTCTAAGGATTGGGCAGCAGCAGATTCTATCAGAGATGAACTAACATCACTCGGTGTCACAGTCACAGATACATCCGAAGGTCCAATTTGGGACCTAGTTTGAATCTTCAGGTGGACTAATCGGAGGTAACTCCGGAACGAATTCCTCTTCTTTGGCCTCAGCGAGAGTTTCCTTTTCTCTGGATAAAACAATTACAGATACTGCAGCAATCAAAATAACTCCCATCACGATTGATAGAAGTAGGATAGGGTCTGCCTTTTCTGAATCAGCAGAATTAGAAAGATCATCTTCACAAATCCCTGTACATGTTTCAGAACCAGAATCCTCGACCTCTTCTGGACCTTGATTGTTATTTTCACCATCTTCTCCATCGACTTCTTCTGAACCTTCATTATTATTTTCATCGTCGGACTCGAAGGTACAACTTCCATCATCTTGGTCTGCTTGAACATTGTAATTCAAGGCTGTAGTATCCATACATCCTGGTCTGGGTTCAGGTTCAACATTCGAGTTGTCAATGTAGTCTGAATCTGTAATGTAAGGACGGTTTCCATTCGCATCGTAATCGATGTCGTAGTAGTCATAGAGTTTAGTCATATCAATGTGGAAATTTGCGTGAGATGAGCGATTGATTACATCGAAGTATCTTTCATCCTCCATTGTGAAAATCGGATCGAGTGTCATACTTTTCAGGTGATTTACATTATCTCTGTAGTCTCCATCAAATGTAGTTGCTAGCCAATCTTCTAACTCGGAATCTGACATATCTGACACTTCATTCCAGTTTGCTTTGATATCATCAAATTGATTTAGCATAGCCATTGATAATCCCGATTCGATATTCTCCCAAGTCTGCATTCCTTCAACTTCTGAAGTTGAGGTAACATCTACAGCCTTACTAAATTCACTACCATTGATGTATTCCCAATCGTCACCCTTCATGGCAGTCATCAAGTCGATATCACCGAATACAGCTTTTCCTTGAACCACAGTTAATCTGACATCAGGATCGACTGCATCGATTAGGTTGCGATATGGGTTGTCATGGAATGTATCAATAACAACTAGGTCGGCAAACATTCCTGCACTAATTTGTCCGACGAACCCTTGCCAATTTGCAATTTCAGCAGCACTACTGGTCGTCATTTCAACTAATTCATAATCACTAAAGTGTCCGTCTAATGATTCTCGATTCCACATGTCTGCTACCTTTAATTCATGAAGATTATTCTTTGAACCACTTGGACCCCAATCTGGAGCGAGTGAGATTGTAACTCCTGCATTATCAGCAGCTACAACATCCGTGGTGTCTCCATACAATAGTAGGTTGGAAACTGGTGACCAAACAAGACCTGCATCAACTTGGGCCATCTTATCGAATTGACTTCGGTCAAGTGCAGTTTCCATGAATTACAACAGTTTCATCCATGATTAATCCCTGCACCATGGCTTCGGGCCCGAGACCGAGGTCATGGTGACGTGCGGTGCGAACCAGGCCTTCGTCAACATCGCGCTGACGCTCCTCGACCCGGGCGACACGGCCGTGCTCATCGCGCCCTACTACTTCAGCCACCTGTCAGCGATTCAGCTGGCAGGCGCGGAGGCCATCATCACGGGCTCCGACCCCGACTAACTGGGAGCCCGACCTCGAACAGATCGGGCGGGCGCTGGCGGTGAACCCGTTGATGGCGGTGTGGATGGCGGTGCGGGCGGCAGCGTAGGGACCGGTGGCGCCGCAGGTGTCAACGCCGTGGCCGGGGTCAAGCCCAAGGCCGTGATCGTGACCAACCCGGGCAACCCGACCGGCGCGGTGCTGCCGATGGCAACGATGGAGGCGCTGGTCGAGATGTGCGAAGGGGTACGGCGCTTGGTTGGTGGTGGATGAGGTATACGATGGGTTCACCCACGCGCCACAACGAGAGGCAGACGGCAGGGAGAGTGGCCGCGTGGGAGGCCACCGTCGCCGACGACCGACAGCAGCGGTCGAAGCGAGGACGAGTGTTCCGGAGCCGGCACCGCCGCCGCGAGCACCCCGGGCTTGGCAACGCCACGGACATGCTCCTGAGCAGCAGCGCGAATGTAATCCGTTTGTTCTCGATGTCAAAGTCGTACGGGATGCCGGGCTGGCGCGTGGGGGTACATGGCCTATCCTCGTGAGCTCAACGACTCCATGCAGAAGGTACTGTACGCGGGCCTGGCCTGGCCTAGCCATACTCTAGTATACCGAATGCACGGGACGACGCACCCCCACTCAATACCCCAAGAGTCCACCCGCCCGCCCGCCCGCCCGCCCACTCGCCCACCCGCCCCGCCCCTTATTTACCTGGGCAGGTTCAAGACTCGATCCCCACGCACCCGGCGGTCGCCTCGCAGCGCCTCGCACTATCAGCCCCTCCCGAGACGCGGGGCCGTCGTGGGTGAGCGCGCGCGTCCACGACCTCGCAAGATGTCGAGAGGCAATGTGGCGGGCGGTGGCGCGGACGGGGACGGTGAAGACTGACGGCGCGTTCTATTTCTTCGGGGGCACTCCCACCGGCGTGGCGCACCGCCGAGCACGAGGCCGCCGCGCTCGACGTGCTTGCCGAAAAGTTTCGCGTCGTGGTCACGCCGGGCGTTGCGTTCGGCGTGCCGGGCTACTTCCGGGGTGAGCTATGGCTCGCTGCCGGATGACGAGTGCGTGGCTGCGGCGGGGAGGCCTCGGGGAGGGGCTCGATTATCTTCTGGCGAACGGCCCGTAGCTGGCGACTAGCTAGTAACTTAGCAAAATTATTTTGAAAATAGAGCCAGCCCCACTCTGAAAACAGAGCCAGTTCAAATCAAAAGAGCCAGTTCAATCCCGCACGTCCGCAACCCATTCTTCATTTAGTTGACTTCGAGGATCCTGCTTGGAGTTGCAGTATCTTTTATGACTACGACAGCACGAAAATTTGGCGGCGGACGTGCGGATTAAACTGGCTCTTTAGATTTTTCTTTTTGAATCGCCGAAATCAAAACGAAATGACAGCGCGTATGGCTGAGGCGAGGGCCGCGTCAAGGATGGAAGCAGGCCTGCCTTCCGATTCACACCAGCGCCGGCGCCTTCCCCACGACGACCCGCCGTCCTGAATCGAGCCGCCCGTGGCACCGTGGCCCTCCCCCCCCTCCCCCTATTCCCTCTTCCCCGGAATATCCGAAAGCGCCACTCTCCCCCTGGGCTGCCTCGGCGATGGAGACCTCTCGCGCCTGTTGCCGCTTCAGTTCGTTCGGAATAGCTGCGAACAGCACCGCCCCAAGCAGTAGTGCCCCCGCTTGGAACAAGTTGCCCACCACGCAATTGAGGGCCGGGACGAGCGCCTCCAGCCTGCCGGTTGGTGGTGGTGGTGGTGGTGGTGGTAGTGGTAGTGGGTAGTGGTGGTAGGGTAGTGGGGTGGTGGTGGTAGTGGTAGTGGTAGTGGTAGTGGTAGTGGTAGTGGTAGTGGTAGTGGTAGTGGTAGTGGTAGTGGTAGTGGTA
>CASICT010000025.1 GCA_949373265.1 Candidatus Poseidoniaceae archaeon
GATATCCTTGGTGATGAGAGCGGTGTCACAGGTGCCAGACTATCAGCAACAGATGGCGGCCAAGATGAAGATATTGCAGCGCATGGCCTGTTTGTTGCCATCGGGCATGACCCCGCAACATCCGCGTTTAGCTCTGCTGTAAGCCTTGATGATGAAGGTTATATCATTGTAGAGACTGGCACGACCCGGACATCTGTTGATGGTATTTTTGCTGCAGGTGATTGCGTTGATAAAATTTACCGGCAGGCTGTAACAGCCGCAGGTATGGGCTGTATGGCAGCTCTTGATGCAGAACGTTGGATTTCAAGTCAGGAGAACTAGCATAAGCAACGAACAGGTTGTGATAAGCTAGCTATTCTGCGGCGGCTGTAGTGAGCCTCTTTGGGCGTTCATCAATCATTAGATTGATGATGAACGCAAAAACGCCAGAGCCAATGATAATCCACCACATCAAATCATATGATCCGAGGTTGTCGTAAATCCATCCGCCTAGCCATGCCCCCAGAAAAGAGCCAATCTGGTGCGAAAAGAAGGTAACGCCATAAAGCATTGATAAAAAAGCAGGGCCAAAAAATACCACGATAAGACCGCTGGTCAATGGAATGGTGCCAAGCCATAATAGTCCCATCGCCGCGCCGAATAATAGAGCTGTCATAGGCGAGGGCGGTAGTATCAGAAAGCCTATGATTATCACTGAGCGCATTAAATATAGACATGCCAGAAGCTTTGCCTTGGAAACAAAACTACCTAGCCAGCCAGCAAGAAGTGAGCCGATAATATTAAATAAGCCAACCAGCCCAAGCGCCCAACTGGCGATTTCGGGCCCAATTCCGGCATCCTGCAAGTAGGTCGGAAGATGGGTTGCAATAAAGACCACCTGAATGCCACAGACAAAAAATCCGACTGTGAGTAACAGGTAATCGGTGCTGGAGAGAGCTGTTTTCAGCATGCCGTTCATGGTTATGTTAGCAATATCGGCTGTCCGAACCTCACGTACCTTCTCGTCGCGCGCCATTAGAAGGCATGATGCCAGCATCGAGGCAGATAGCCCGGACAGAAGCAACAAAGATACCTGCCAGCCATATCCATCAATAAAAATCTGCGTAACCGGCAAGACAGCAAACTGCCCGAATGAGCCGATACTTGTAACCATGCCAAGCGCAAGAGAGCGCTTTTCAGGTGCAACCGCCCGCGCAACAGCTCCCAGCGCAATTGATACTCCTGCACTGCCAAGGCCGATGCCGATCATCAACTGCCCCATCATCAGGCCGCTCGGGCTTACAAAACTTGCCATCACGACCAGACCACCAGCATAGAAAAGAGTGCCAATCGCGGCCACGCGCCCGGCGCCAAATTTATCGGCAAGAGCGCCAGCAAAAGGTGATGCTATGCCCCATAATAGATTTTGAAGGGCGAGTGCGAGTGAAAAGACTTCCCGGCCTGTCCCAAGAGCTTCGGTCACTGGAAGCAGAAATAATCCAAAAGATTGACGGATGCCCAGAGTGACCATGACCAGAAAGGCAGCTGCCATCAAAAGAAGCGTCCACGGTCGCCGGGAATCAGAACTCGTCATATCCTTACACACTCACTGCTAGGGAAAAAATAAAGTGACCCTAGCATTGTATAAGCTAATAAGTCTTGCCTTGAATTTATTCAGAACTGAGGAGCCTGATTTCAGTTGCTTGAGGCCCCTTGCCTTCGTTAGTTATGTTGAGAAGTAGTTCTTGTCCTTGAATAAGGTTATGGATGCCACAACTGCGAAGGGTGCGCAGATGGACAAAAACATCCTGCTGGTCTTGGCCTACTTCGATAAAGCCATATCCTTTAAATGTATTGAAAAGAGGCATCTGTTGTGGCACACTGCCATCATCACTCATTCGAATTGAGACCTCTTCACTCATCAGTGCACGCCTCCAATCCCTTGCGTAATACTATCGGGGATCGACTCACGAGCTCATATCGGGCCAGACTTACACAGACTGTAACCTGTTCACTCGACCAAAGCAAGGTCTCCTCATTTTGGTTAAGCGAAACCTGTACTGCCACGTGCATGATTTGTCTTCCAACTTTGGAAATCCAAATCTTGGCAGTAACCGTATCGCCGTACCTGAATGGCGCAATGAAACTCCGATTTGATGTCAACAACCGGAAAACCAATCTTCAACTCACCGATAATGTGCGGGTAGCCGACACCACACATCTGCCTCCAACGCGTCTTCAAAGAACCGGTGTGCAAGGTCGTAGATACGCGGGTAGAATCCAATGCCTGCCATGTCAACCATTGGAAAGTCGACGCGGCGACTTAGTTGCACAGCCATGGCACTGCGTACAGGGCGCCACTTATTCAAGCATCCTCGGGCTTAGGCCACTTTTTTGGCTAACACTTTGGCCAAGATCGTCATCTAATTTAGCATTCCACCAATCGCTGCCCTGCCAAATGGCATATCGGCCACGAACGCCACGGAGGTCGGCCCCTTCAAACGAACAGTTTCGGAAGTTGGAAAGGTTCAATCTAGCCTTGCGTAAGTCCAGCCCCGCGAAAATCACAGCCGTCAAATGCCGATTTCATCAAATCGGCTTCGACCATAGAAGCACGCCGGAAATCCGAATCAACAAAATTACCTTCAGTCAAATCAGCGCCGTCCAAAATAGATCTTCGAAAGTTCGACTTTGGATGATTGCCCCTACGCAGTAATTCCCCAGTGTGGTTTTGGAAAGACCAATCCAAAGGGACTTCTTCTCCGCCGGTACTACTGCCCGACATTACCATGCAGATCACCATTCAGTAACGACTTCGCTTGTCTAAGATGCGCTCTGCCTTCAGGTGTCAAAATCGCATATCGATTCTTTCTCTTTAGCCGAAGGCGGGGTAACTAGGAATCCTCGCTCTCTCAGTCTGTTTAGATAGAGAGAAAGATTACCAGGTGGCTCCAATCCAGCATCTTCGAATATCTGATCTATAACACGAGGTGGACTATCATTTACACCTTCAACGTCTCTAAGATACTGAATCGCACCTAATACTTGGTCAGGCTTACGAATTAGACTACAGTTCTCGATTAAAGCTCGGAATGCAGAACCCCTTTCAGGAAGACCCGCTTCGCGAGCTGCATCAACAGCAGCCTCAATAGCACGTTCGCGTGCATTACGGATTCTTGAAAGCGCAATAGACCACGTATCATCATCTCGTACCCTTGTTAGGCGTTCATCTACACTCGATTGAGCCCCTGAGAGATCAATTTCTACATCACCAGCGCGAATTAGCACCCTTGCTTCATCTTCCATCTAATCATCTCCGGGCAGCCGACTTGGCTCCTGTTGATAAAATTTCATCAGTTCGTTTTTAATGCTTGTTTCAGACACTAAGGGGGTTAAACGATGCACTAAACGACTTTTAACACCCCAATCCTTGTTATTAGTCGCGCCCAGTAAATAACATTCCGGGCCACATATTTACCACTACTAATCTAAGTTAAAATCATGAATTGAGGATAAGGCAGATGAAGGGGCGTCCTTTTCATTCAAATCCCCGGGTGTTTACATGAGGCGCGTCTCCCCAGTTCTGATAATGCTTTTATTGATTGGTTCATGTATCCCAGTTGGACTCGTAACCGCTTCAAGTGATCCGACAACAATATTGACATTTAACGGCGGAGTTGCCTCAATAGATGTCAATTTACAAGGCGGTGTAGCAGATAGTACTGCAATTATAGATGTCCCTCGAAATGTCACATTCAATTCTGCAAGTTTTGACGTCGAATACGATAGTAGTCAGGTTAGCCCAGGGCAAGTATGGGTAGATATCAACGAAGACGGAGTGTTTGAATGGGAGTTTACAGATTCAGGCTATGGGGATATCGGATATCAGAATCAATTCTATAACGGCCAAGAATGGGCTACAGTAGGGAGTAATGGAGGGATAGTTCCCGCACCTGGATTCATGCTGCCGCCAAATGCTAATATCCAATCTTCGCTGCTAAATGCTAGTTTTACTCCACAAGCAGGGGGCGGCTTCTATTCTATCGGCGCCTACCAAGATGTTGTCGAATCAGACATAGATGGTGACGGCTTACCAGAACCGGTATTCTTGTCAACTTTGAATTCTACAAATGCGGCATCAATCTTCTGGGCGGATTGGACAATTAATTCCGGAATAGCCATGGCTCCTTCTATTGCAACCTGTGACAATGCGACATCATTATCAGTGGGGGATTTGAACGGAGACGGAGATCAAGATATTGTAGTGTTTTCAACAATTGAGAGTACAGCTTGTGTACATCTATACAATTCAACAGCATTTGACCCAGTCTTGAATATTAGTTTAGCCAATGGCTTGCTAGGGTTGGAGATAGGAGATATCAACCAAGACGGAATGGATGACATAGTTACTATTCATTCGATGGGAATACTTTCTTTCCAAGTGTGGGATAACGCTTCTTGGAGCCTGAGTACGGGACAAACTCAGACTGTAAATCCAAATGGGTCAATGGGGATGCCAACCAATCTAATTTCAATTTATGTTGAAGATTTCTTTTCTAATGGAAATGACACCGTGCTCTTGAAAGACCATATGGGGCACTGGACCAACTGGGGTATCTTCAATGGATTCTGGGCGGGGCCTTTGACCACTTTTGATAATATCAAACAAGATGAAATTATTAGCGACCTTGATGGCGATGGGGACCTCGACCTAATCGGTTCGAATGATCAAGGATATGCCTTTTTGATTAACAACGGAACTCAATGGAACGCGTCTCTAATTCAGGGCCAAATCAATTTAATTAATTCGACTATTATTGATTTTGATGGTGACGGCGACCTAGACTTACTTTCGCCAGTTTCAGGAGCCAGCGATGGCGTAAATTCAACGCTAGAAGGCAATATCACTCACCGCTCAATCAACGCATCTAGTCTGGGTACCATTTCACAAAACCAATTAATCGGTTGGTCCATTCCTACTGCTATAGCAATAATGGATATTGATGGCGACGGAATCGTAGAGCAAATCATAGCCGCTGGAGAAGGTAGCCTTGGGGTATTCATCAGCGGTTGGCACGATATCGAATTAGATGCCGATGGGGACGGTGTTGCTGAGATGAGTAACAGCGGTTATGCTGGAGATTCAACAAATGGATTAGACCCCTTGATTATGTTTGATGAAGTAAACGGAATAAAAGACGACCTTGTGCCAATACTTGCTTCACGACCTTCTTCAATTGATGCTTATGGTATTGAAATGACGAACAATTCGTTGAATTTGAAAAGTACTGGAAATGGCGAATTTAATCTATCTAATCTTGGAATTGCATATGATTGTACATTCCACGTAGATGGCAACCCTCATGCAACATCTAATTTGACCAATGTTCTAAATCAGGGAATGACAGGAGGTGTTGGTACTTATTCGGTTAACTTCACAGTTAATTCTACTATGGCAGGACAAGTTTCGCTAGTGAATATCGCTATAGTACACGTGCCTGGCGCTCCAAATTTAGCATTACCAGTAACTCCAACATTAACTCTGATGTCAGTTACTTCAGAAAGTGTGGATTTAGCATGGAATAATATGATTGATTTTGGGCCAGACCTGATTCGTTTCGAAGTTTTCCGTCTGTTGGCTAACGACACAGTTGCTCTGGATGATGTATATGGGGAAACCATGGTCAATTCAACATCTGATTCCAATATCAGTGTAGGTTCAACATACAGGTATCTAGTACGCTCAGTACATATCTTTGGAGTAACTTCAAATCTATCCAATGTCGTTGAAGTAACCATACCTTACCCTTCGCCTCCAGGCGTTGTTGAAGGGATTTCGTTGACTGATGTCGATGCCGATAACGGAGGAGTTTTACAATTAATCTGGAACCACTCAACAGAACTCGTAACCAACTATGATGTCTATCTTGAGACAAGTAATTTCGATAATATCACAGGTTTATCCCCATTTGTATCCATCCCTTCATCGCAAAGCACGACATTGTTGACGGGGCTGGTCGATGGTCAGGCATATTGGGCGACTGTAGTAGCCCTTGACCAATATGGAAATACTACGACTTCAGTTTCCCCAGCAGGCCCTGCCTATCCCCGCAATGATGTTCCGAATGCAGTTAATTTACAACTGAGTGTAAGTCCAAACATCTCACTCGGTTCTCCATTCTTATTGGAGTTAACAGCAGAGATAGACCAACAACCAGCCACTCCATCAGGATCAATATCAATCACAATGGATACAACTTCAGGATCTTACTTGATAGGGACAAGTTGGGAAGCAATCAATCTTACAGACTTTGCACTATTGGGAGTATTTGCAGAGGGAATAAGTGGGCCTGTTACCTTTTGGGCCAACTATAGTGGCGATGTAGGAAGTTCTCAAATTAGACCATTATCCTCGGCAACGACTTCAACAACATCAGTTATTAGAGTCGGTGCAGATTTCACTTATGAAAAATCAATTTATGAATTGGATTGGGACAATGAAACAGATGTGAAGGTCAATTTAATGGCGCTAAACCCTGAACAGGATTCCTTACTAGAAGGGGCTATTATTTCTTGGACTGCATACAATAGTACCACAAATACAACAGTAACAGATACAGCACAAATCTCTAACGGGTTCAGCCAATTCCTAGTAAGTTTACCCGGAGGAGGAATATTATTCGTAAATTTGACAGCTCCAGATTGGATTGCAGTTGAAGACAATTCTCTAGAAATAATGCTTGTTCCATACGGAACGGGTATTGAAGAAAATGCGACTGGAAATGAAAGCGAAGAAGTTGATTGGTATCCCGAAGTAATGGAAGATGTGGTAGTAGACTGTGGAGTGGTCATAATCGATCCGTCCCAAGACCAAGAAATCGATTGTTCGTTCACGAATCCTAATAATTACTCAATAGACGTTTCATTGGAAGCCGACGGCTGGTCAGATTGGGCAAGTGAAATAGAATTTAACCCTTCACCGGGCCAGAGTGAATTCAGTTTGAATGCAGATGAAAGCATGTCGATAGAGATTAGAGTTGATATTATCGCTAATTTGTCAGAACTTGGATTAAACAATGGTAATATTGAGATTGACCTAAGACAAGGCCCTAAGAATTACATGTCCCCTGGCGATAGACCTTTGACAGTTGAGATACAATGGACATTGATAGGGCAGGACCCAATTATTACTCCCGAAGATAATGAAAACAAAGATGGAGACGATGACGCCTCAGAAGAAACTTCGAGTAATACCATGGCCTATGTCGGTGGAGTTACTGGTGTAATTGTAATCGGATTAGTAGTGTTCATACTATTGAGAATTAAAAATAGTGATAACGATGACTGGAATGAAGAAGATTTAGATTTAGAGCCAGATATTGAATCGGACAGAATGTCAAAACCACTGCCAGTAGGTGTCGCTCTCGATGATTTCGACGATAAGGAAATAGCGGCTGAAACTCCTGATAAGCCTGACTTTATTACCGATTTCGAAGATGATGATTACGTTGAAGAAATGAAAGGCGATTCGGAAACTCAAACAGACGAGTCCTCTAATGACGATTCTGAAATTTCAGTAGATGAGCATGGAACTGAATGGTATGAGGATGAAGTTGGTACTTGGTGGTACCGAGATAAAGGCGAAGAAGATTGGTCTGAATTCAATGAGTAATTTTCGCAATACCTTTGAATGAGTCAGTCGGAGGCCGTTACATGGCAGACCAAGCAACATACGACCTTGTTTTGCACAAAAACGCAGATCCACGGACTGGTGGGGTTGCAATATGCGGGTTTTCTACAGTTGGGATGGTTGGAGTAATCGCCGCATCCCATGTGATTAGTCAATTGAATCTAAATCAGCAGGGAACTGTTCTCAACGCGGAGTTCCCAGCCATGGCCCTAGTACATCACGAGGTGCCAAAGCATCCGGTTAGAGTCTATCAGGGAGAAAATGTGGGTGTTTTTACAGCCGAAGTTAGATTCGGTACAGAAAGAGATGTTTTATTCGCAAATACTGTGTTGGAATGGTTCACTAAAGGTGGTTTTGACCAACTGATAATAATCGATGGAGTTGCCAGAGAGAATATGGATGACAGAGACGGTACTTTGTACGGTGTTAGTTCACTAAAGGTGGGGCGAAACCGACTGAAAACAGCGGGAATCGAACCTGTTCGCCAAGGTATAGTGGCTGGTATTGCGGGCTATCTAATTGCAGAAGGAGACAGACTAGACCTCGACATTACGGCCATTCTTGCCGATTGCAATCCTATGTATCCTGATGCACGTGCTGCTGCTCTAGCAATTGAAGCGGTAAGTGAATTAACAGAAATCGACATTCCTCTTTCGACATTGCTCGAAGACGCTAGAAAGATTGAGGATAGTGTTAGAGAAGTATTCGAAAACTCCCAAACAATGTTACCTGCTCCTGATGAAGAACCTGACCCTTCATTTGGCTGATCTGGTAATGTCGAGTACAGTTTCCCAATCGGCATCTGTAGCAAACATAGCCTCAGGCATGTGACATCTAGCCATACGGAATCCTGCTTTTTCTAATCCTGATTTAATCTTCTTCATCGCTGGAATTTGGCCAACTCCTGCTGCAACTCCAAGGCTATCTAATGCTACTAACAGATGGTCTTGTGATAGAAGTTCAGCAGATTCAGAAATATGCCTTACAGACCTTTCAATTTCTCTTTGTGAATGTTCGATATCAATATCGTTCCATTCATCTGGTAAGTCCTCTGATTTTCCAGCGCACAGTTCAATTGCTCTTTCAACAGTCAGTCTACCGGCAATATCGGCATCAAATATCGGACCAATCCACATTGGCCCTGAGAATTCACCTTCTGGTTGCGGTGCGAAATGGTATGGTTTAGAGCGTATTCGGTAACCTATTTTTTCACGCCAATCCGAAGCATCTTCCTTTGATCTCTTTAGTAGAACAGTAACCCGAACATGATGTCCGTCAAACAGTGAAAGAATTGGGTGCATTGACTTGTCATGCATTGCTGCAATACGCGCAATTGTCCCAAGTAGAATCCTAGTTGCATCGTCATGCATGTATGAATCTGTAATCCCGACAGAGCCATATCTACGCGCTGCACTGGTTTTGGCCGAACCGCACAAAGCGGCAGTATCTGTGGCCGTAACTTCTAGCACACCGACCCTAGAAATTGATTGAATAGCAGCATCAAGGAAGGATACGGGAGAGCCGAAAGGGTCCAAATCTATCCACTGAAATGGTGTTTGCACCATCAATCTAATCGCATCCCCTTCAACCCAATGTATTCCATCCTCAACAACCCCTTCTTGGTCTCTAGAGAATCGACTTGGTTCAGGCGTCCATTGAAGATTATCACCGACTGGATTAGACATGTGTGATCTTTTAGCCCAATTCAATGAATCGTGGTCAAGGTCATTCGCAGTAATTCTCAATCTGTCTTGTGAAGGAATCTCTTTCCTCCAACGTCTTGGACGGACACCTGTTGCACAAAGCGCATCTAAAGCTCGTACGATTTTCTCTTCAGGAACCAGCCAATTATTCTCTAATGCATCTGCTAATAGCATAACAGAACGGGTTCTGGCTGGAGCCATTGCAGGATTTAGAAAACCTTCACCGGTTTTAGCAGCCGGCCCTCTTGGCATATGTGAAGGTCTAGGTTGATGGTCACGAAGATGTAGGGAAGTTCTTCCTTCTAACCAGATATGCCCCGGCCAGCCTTCAAGTTCCATATTTTGACCTCAATAATGTTCGAACACAACATCGGGATTAGAGTGAGTCAC
Organism: Candidatus Poseidoniaceae archaeon; assembly: GCA_949373265.1. The sequence goes on from CASICT010000025.1 coordinate 9,763, forward strand.
TTTGTGTCCGTTATCTACGACTTCTCCAATAATAGCGCACCCGTTCATCCTCTGAGATAACCAAGAGCAAACTTCAGTTGCTACACTTGCATCGACTGCAATAATCATTCCACAACCCATGTTGAAGGTTCGATGCATTTCTCTATCGGTAACATTACCCTGTTTTTGAATCCAATTGAATTCAGGAAGGATAGGTAAAGGCGAAGCGATGTGCCATCCTAATGAATCATGTAAGCGAAGAAGATTGGAAAGCCCCCCGCCAGTAACGTGACAGATTCCATGAATCTCGCTTGTTGGACAAGGCCCGTCTTGAATCAAATCAACGACCGGGTCACAATAAATTCTAGTTGGATTAAGGAAAACTTCGCCCAGAGTAATCGCACCCTGATTGAATCTCTCAATCCTCTCTTCATCGACATCGAATGGAGCAGTATCTTCCCATGAAGCACCACAATGTGATACTACGTTTCTAACCAAAGAGTAGCCATTAGAGTGCACACCAGAAGCGGGCATTCCAATTAGAACATCACCGTTCTTTAGATTGGCACCAGTAATCTCACTGCCCTTTGCTAGCCATCCAAGCGCCGTTCCTGAAAGGTCTAATTCAGTGACAATACCAGGTAGGCTAGCAGTTTCTCCTCCGGCAAGAGTAACCCTTGCTCTACGACATGCTTCGGCTAGGCTCGCACCTAGGGCTGCATGAATTGCAGGGTCTGGTTTTGGTACTGCAATATAATCGACGAATGCGATTGGTTCTGCACCAACACATAGCAAATCATTGACATTCATTGCCATACAATCGATACCAACTCCTGCCCATTGGTTTAGTTTGGTGGCGATAGAAAGTTTCGAGCCAACCCCATCGGTTGCCAATGCGAGATAATTATCTCCAAATTCTACAAGTCCACCAAAACCACCGGGTAGGTCAACAGGTGCTCCAAAAGAACCAGGTTTCCTTACTGAACGGGATAGTGCGCCGACTAAGGCGCCTACGGCATTTCCTTCGAGATCTATGTCGACACCACTGCCGGCGTAATCTAGGCCTTCTGCCATATCTATTGCCACCCGCGCCCCTCTCATCATGATGTCGATTGAATCTTAGATGCCGCCCATGGCAAAGAAAGGTCCAATCTGTGGTCAATTCCACTGTGGGTTCCAGGGAATTCTTCCCACTCATGTTCGATCATTAATTCAGACATCCGTGAGTGAAGTTGCCGTAATCCATATTGGATATTGTATTGGTCCGAGTCTCCAACATCAATCCAACACGCAGGTAATTCTCTATGGTCCTCAATCATGTTTAGTGGGTCCCAGGATTTCCATTCAGCCCATTTATCATCGTCAAAAATACAATTTTCATTAACCGGTAAAGTTCCATCGCTATAGGTTGCAGCCATTGCAAGAATCATCAATGTATGGAAATCATCTCCTTTTAGAGATTGAGTGTTTTTTACGTAAGACAGGAAACCATCAACTCCTCCATGGGGGCCGATTTGTGTAAGGGCGTTACCCATTTCTATACCGAATAGAAGTTCGAACCCGCAATCACCAGAATGGCAAGCAACCGCATCCCAGCAATCGTCGAGCATTCCTCTAACCAATGCCCCATATCCGCCACTTGATTTTCCTACTAGGCCAAAGCCACTTACTTCATATCTTGAATTTATTTGGTTTCGCAAATCATCTTTCAACCAAGCCCCCCAGTCACCAAGAATGTCAGAGTCGATGAATTGGTTGCCTCCAAGAGAAGTGAAGGTATCGGGCATTACGAGAATCGAGGCGGGCATCAAACCATCCTTCACCAGCCTTTCATGCCGCTGCGGTAGAGTTTCTCCAAACGCCCTCCAATTAGCTCGGGCAAAACCAGTTCCAGTAAATGGAGCAAGATAGATTATGCAAGGAAGTGCGCCTTCTGCTCCAGGGGGAATATGGACCATCACTTCTCTTTCAGTGGGGTCTCCAATTTTATTTTCTAAGTTTTCAGACGAAAAGGAAAATCTTTCGAGAGTTCCTCTGATGGGTTCAAAAGAGTGGGCCGGCATGAACATGCGATGGGCTTCATAGAAATGTGCTTGGCGGTGTTCCAATGGAAGCCACTGGAGGTTATGTAATGCGGTTAGTTTCCAATGGAAATGAGGGGGAAGAGATGATTGAACTCAATCATTATAGGGGGTCGACAACGGCTCAGAATATCCGGTTAGAGGAATTTCTATGACAATACAAGAATTTGACTTACCGGCCAGATGGCGCACTCTATTGTTGGATAACTACAGCGAAGCCATACACAATCTGGAAGTCTCTTGGCCTGATGTCCAATCCCTTCAAATCTCTTATCGAGATATAGAGTCCTTTGACCCAGACTTTGCACTTTCAATCGTAGAGGAACCTGAAAATAATACTCAGGCCGCAAACCAGGCTCTCGGATTACTTCTGTCAGAACTCGGTTCTCCTCGAATTGTTGCATTTGTTCGCATTATTGAATTACCATCCGATGCGCACAGAACAGTACGCCAATTACGAAGTGAAGATTTGGGTTCGATGATTTCAGTCGATGCTATAGCGACAAAGATCGGCAAAGTTCTTCCAAGAACATATGAGGGTTCATTCGTTTGTGTAGCGTGTAGCCATTCGATTAGGGTCAGCCAGCCTAACGAGCAAGAACTCATTGAACCGATTGAGTGTTTCGAAATCGATGGAGGATGCGGTAGGCGTAAAGGACAAACACGCTTCGTACAGCGGGTAGAAGAATCAATTCTAATCGATACTCAGTTTATTGAATTACAAGAGCCACCAGAGAACCTCCGTGGGGGGGTCCAGCCAGAACGAATGCTATGTATTGCTGAACATGATATAGCGGGCCAATTAAACCCCGGAGATAGAGTAACAGCCAATGGCATGTTATTCGTTCGTTCACAACGGAAATCTGGTAAAGAAACTCCAATTTTTGACGTCTTTTTGAGAATCCACAGTATCCAAAGAGAAAATATCCCATTAGAAGAAATCCAAATTTCAGATGAAGAGGAACGCGAAATAAAGGAACTTGCTAAGCGTGATGACATTCATAAGTTATTGACAAATTCGATAGCCCCTTCGATTTTTGGTATGACCAAACAGAAAGAGACGTTAATGCTCCAATTATTCGGAGGAGTGGCATCAAAGGCGAAAGATGGAACTAGACTTAGAGGCGACATCCATATCTTACTAATGGGTGACCCCGGAGTTGCAAAGTCACAATTGCTATCTTACATGTCACAGATTTCACCTCGAGGGCGATTCACTTCAGGACAATCCGCTTCAGCAGCAGGACTGACAGCAGCAGCGGTTCAAGACTCAGCAGCAGATGGCCGATGGACGCTTGAGGCTGGTGCTTTGGCCCTCGCCGATCTTGGATTAGCGGCCATTGACGAATTCGACAAAATGAATGAAAACGACCGTTCTTCGATGCACGAAGCGATGGAACAACAACGAATTTCAATATCTAAAGCCGGGATAAACGCCACGCTCTCTACCCGTTGTGCAATTCTTGCAGCTGCTAACCCAAAGGCAGGTAGGTTCCAATCTGTATCTGAAGTTCCATTTACTCAACAAATAAATATCAAACCAGCACTGATTTCCAGATTCGATGTTATTTGGTTGCTAACCGACCAACCGTCTACGGACCACGATACAATGATTGCAAACCACATCATGAATAATCGTGCAAATTCAACGCCTGAGATTCTGATAGACCAGGGGAGTGCAGTAGACCCATCCAAGTCATCTGCGGAAGATGGATTGAATGAAAAAGAGGGTATTGTAAATCAGGAGTTATTTAGAAAATTCATCGCCTTTGCTAAGAGAAATATCCACCCAGTGCTTAGTTCAGAAGCCCAAGATGCACTAAGGGAGTACTATGTTGAAACACGTAGAAAGGGCGGAGAGTCACAAGACTCAATTGCGATTTCAGCAAGAGCAATCGAGGGTATCTATCGCCTAACACAAGCATCTGCCAGAGTTCGTCTTTCAAACAAGGCTACAATAGAAGATGCAGAACGTTCGATTCGTCTAACCAAAACTTGGCGACACGAATTAATGGGTGAGAATTTCGATGAAACTACGCTTCAATCCGGTAAGAAAGCGACCGCACGAAATCGTGAAAGAATGATTTTTGATATCGTCAAGAGATTACATGTAGAAACCGGCACGGTAGTATCGCTTAATGACGTCTTAACCGAAGCGGCACGCAGTGACATTAACAGAGATACGGCAGAGGATTTAATCGACCTATTATGCAGGGATGGCAGATTGATGCGTCCGGGTGGATATGAGACTCTACAGCCCGTCTGATACGATGCGCTCATAATCAGGTGTTAGCACAGGTGGTAATATGGAGCCAGTAGGTGATGTGGCAACTCCCGCATTACTAGACCCCGAATCATTGGGTTTCATGTGTGGTATTGAAGTTCACCAGCAATTGGCCACCGGCAAATTACATTCACGCCAACCAGGCGAACTACATGATGTTACAATCGAAACGCTGCCAAGCAATTGGCCCAGATATAATCGCCGTTTGCGCTCCGCTAGTGGCGAAGGTGGAGCGGTAGATGTTGCGGCTAGATTTGAATCTCGTAGAAACCGTTCCTTCGTATACTGCCAATCTCCTAATTCTGGATTGATTGAACTTGATGAACAGCCCCCACTACCTCATAATGAAGATGCGTTAGATATCTCTCTAACAGTGTCCGGAATGATTGGGGCTCATCCTGTACCGCTTCTTCAAACAATGCGAAAGACAGTTGTTGATGGATCAAACACTAGCGGATTCCAAAGAACAACTCTTGTAGCAACAAATGGTGTTCTTGAAACGGAAGGTGGACCGGTAGGTATCGATGTCCTTTGTCTTGAAGAGGACAGTGCTCGTAAACTCGACAATGAATTAACTCCAAACGGCGAAATAGTAACTTGGAATCTCGACCGACTTGGAATCCCATTGATCGAAATAGCGACGGCTCCTGATGTGAAAACACCAGACCATGCCAAACAAACCTCGATTGCTTTGGGAAGAACCCTAAGAGATACCCGTAGAGTAAGGAGGGGGCTCGGTAGTATCAGGCAAGACCTGAATGTCTCGTTAATGTGTGGGGATAGAGTTGAGATCAAAGGATGTCAGGACCTTGATTGGATTCCAAAAATCATACGCTGTGAAATGGCAAGACAACTTCACTTCTATCGTCTTGCTAATCATCTAAGAAGTTCAAATGGCCTTCCACCATTATCACCAGATAGGAGAGTTGAATCCCCTAATGTCCAATCAGATGTCTCTCTGATATTACAATTGAATTTAGTCGATGTTAGTGAAGCATTCTCTTCATGTGACTCGAAGATGGTGAAATCAGGATTAGAATCTAATTCGGTTATGTTAGCGTTACCTTTGCCTGGATTTAATGGCCTAATAGGTACTAAAGAATTCGACGTGGATGGTGCTCAATTACCCCGCCTTGGCAGAGAACTTGCCGGAGCAGCCAAACTCGCAGGAGTTGCAGGGATATTCCATTCTGATGAACTTCCTGCTTACGGAATTGAACAGAAGTTTGTTGATGCTACTCGAGAAAATCTAGGCGGAGCGGACGCGTTTATCTTGTGTCTTGCGCCAAGGTGGCAAGCAGAACTAGCTCTCGAAAGCGTGCTTAATCGAGCAAAGATGGCCTTTGAGAGGATTTCACAAGAAGTCCGAAATGTAGCGATTAAGAAAGGCTCTCCTGAGGACGGAACTACAACTCCAATGCGACCACTACCAGGTGGTGCTAGAATGTATCCGGAAACAGATATCCCTCCTTTTTCTATAACCGCAGAAAAGTGGCAAGGAATCATCGAAGATTTGCCTATGACTCAAAGCGAGAGACTCGCAGTACTTCATAAATTTGAGATTAGCGACGACCAGAGTAAGCAACTTCTTTCTCGAGAATTAGACGACCACTTTGTAGCCCATAATTCAGGACTACCTCCGAAAGCGTGGGCAACTATGCTCTTGGAAAATGATGGAGACATTGGATTGATGGCATTGGTACTTGCTGCTAAAGAAGAAGGCCATGTGACCCGTGAAGGAATGGCTGCATTAATCGAAGCGTTTTCTGGAGATAATCCTAGCATGGAGCAACTTTCTACCAAAGCGGATGAATTAGGAATCAAACCTGCAGATTCTGGGGATTTGCTAACGATTGTTGAGAAAGTAGTGGCTGGCCGAATCGATTTCGTGAAAGAACGCGGAATGGGTGCTTTAGGCCCACTCATGGGTTTGGTGATGAAAGAATGTGGCGGAGCAGCAGACGGAAAGCAGGTCAGTGCACTATTGCGCGAAGTAATCATGAGGCATTCTTGATGAAACGTAGTCTGGTATTAGTTGGGCTTCTGATATGTCTTTTAGTTCCTCCATTCACTGGAGCTACAGATGAATCAAGTTCATGGGAAATCGACTTACAAAACGGTTACATTTCAACCCAACCAATCATTGTTGAGGACCAAGTAATCGTTAGAACTTCAGGATTTTGGACTGGCGAGGATAGGCCACACGTCTATTCCTTCGACCTATTATCTTCGGAGGAGAATTGGAAATACCGTAGTGCAAGTTCAACAAATCATGACATGGCACCTCTGCTTCATGTAGAAGCAGGACAAGGAGCCTGTGGTTCATGGAATGAAATGGTAATAGTAGCATGGGCAGATGGTAAAGTTACAGCCTTAGATATCGAAGATGGTAGTTTGATTTGGTCATCCCAAACCGAAGTAGTTACGTGGGGAATTACAGGTACTATGGCCATCGATAGCGATGGCGTAGTTGTTCCAACACGTCAAGGATTGTCCCGTTTCTGTCTAAGCGATGGAGTTGAAAATCTCAGAGTAGATTTACCTGAACTAGGTTGGAGAAACGGTGTAACTGTAACCGAACAAAACTATCTGCTTGGCAACGAAGAAGGAATTCTTAACATAATTTCTAAACAAGGCATTGTAAGTAATATTTCAGTTGGAGATGGTAAAATTAGACACCCTCCAGTTGAAACTAGTGCCGGGATTTTGATCCACCTCCAAACAACAACAGGTTCGGAAATCTATGTTGACAATCAATTATTATCAGTTGAAGGATATTCTCCTGCTATACCCTTGGTATCGGGCTCTGAGATTTATTTAGGAACTAGTTCACACATACTCCTGCTTAATTGCCAAATAAATTGTACAATTGAAGGACGCACGGAGTACCATACTAATGGTGAAATTACCAAACAAGAAGATGGTAAGATTTGGTTCCCACATAATACGCTAGGTGGTGGCTGGGGCGTTGGAGTTCCGGGTTCTGAGATTACTAGTTTCCAAACTAAACACGACACATATACAACAGCAGGGCCAGGTTTTGGCCCTAATGGCGAGGTGGTGCTTGGAAATGACAATGGAGTATTGATGGTATTCTTATCAGACTCGCCGACAGATTCTAACGACGTCGAAAAATCAAAGTCGGAAGAATCAAATTCGTATATTCAACAATCTATGATTTTACTTCTATGCCTGACTATGTTTTACTTTCAAATAATTAAGAATAACAAAATGGCAACAAAAGTAGGATTACTACTCCTTCTTGTAATTTTGATTTTCAGTTTACCAGATATATCCAACTCATGGTCAAAAGAAATCGATGCAATAGACTCGTCACCCGGCGACTGGGACGATACTTGGCCTGATGAATGGCAAGGAACGCAGGTTATGGTGTTCGAATTACCCGATGGGGAATTAGTGGTTGGTGGCTTTGAGGGATTAGATACAGTTGAGGAGTTTACTGACGTAGCAGCAGCTGATTTAGGCATCACTACGGCCAAGGAGTCGTATGATTTCGGAGCATGGATAACATCGTTTAATGGCCATGAGGGAGAGGGTTGGGAGTTTACAATTGACGGTAAAAGATCTTCAGTTGGAATATCTGAAGCCGAGCTCGGTGAAGATAGCGTTGTACGTTGGTCACCAGCGTGAAGTTCAAGGCGTGGACACTCCACCGCTGTGCATGGTACTAACAGACGGAGTCCACGGTCCTGCCCTCGCTCCAGTCGAATTATTAGCAATAAATACGCTTTTGATTACCATTTCGTTCTTCCTTTTGTGCAGACCTACCCATTCTGCTAAGAGGGAAATTCTTGTTCTAACAAGTATCACTGCAGCGGCTGCAGCAAGCCGTATTTTGCTAGAACCATTTCCTAATGTTCAACCATTAACCATGATGTGCTTGGTTATGGGTGCAACCTTGGGGGCACGTCGAGGAATGGCGTTTGCAGTAATTGCAACAATGCTATCGAACCTTGTATTATCTCATGGCTGGTGGACTTTATTCCAAGCTAGCGGCTGGGCTGCAATTGCTTTTGCAGGCTCTCGTCTTGGTCTTGTAATCGGCAATGTAGTAGAAATGAAGCGCTTAGCAATCACTGCAGTCATCGTTTCAGTTCTATTCGATTGGTGGGTTTCACTATCTATCGTTACAAGCGGAATGACCATCTCTGAGTTTGGAATCTATCTATTAAACGGCTTACCATTCGATGCATTACACGCAGTTGCTAGTTTGGTTAGTGCGGTATGGATTGCTCCTTGGCTAGCGAATTTAGTATTCGAAGAGACTACACAAATCGAGGAGCCACAGGTAAGTGGTGAGGCTGATGTCATCGCCGCTTAATGAAGTTACAATGGTCCTAGTGACCCGTGATGACCTCAAACTTTCCAAAGGTAAGTTAGCCGCTCAGTGTGCACATGCAGCAGTTGATTGTGCTATGAGTGCGAAGAAGAAAGCCGCTCGATTATATGAGAGGTGGAATCTGGTTGGAGCTCGTAAAATTGTACTCCGGGCCGATGACGAAATACATCTTCGACAATTGTATGCTAAGGCTTTAGAAGGCGGTCTTATTTGCTCATTGATCAAGGATGCAGGACATACCGAGATACCACCGGGTACTGTGACAGTCTTGGGTATTGGGCCATCTCCTCGTTCAGCAGTTGATGCTATCACAGGCGACCTGAAACTGCTTTGAGTGAAAGCGGTGTGGACTGGCCATGCGCGAGTATATTTCCGACCGTGTTGATGTTCGTAGTGACACAGTCACCAAGCCTACTGCGGCTATGCGCGCAGTAATGGAGAAGGCGGAAGTTGGAGATGATGTTCTCGGCGACGACCCGACGGTCAACGAACTTCAGAATCGTCTTGCTAAGATGTTTGGTAAGGAAGCAGCATTATTCGTTGCAAGTGGAACCATGTCAAACGCGATTGCTCTGAGGACGCACACAGTTCCAGGCGATGAAATCGTATGCGATAAGACGGCTCACATCTACAAGTACGAAGGTGGGGGCTATGCTGCACTTTGTGGCGCATCGATCTCTCTTGTTGAAGGAGAAGGTGGTTTAATGACGGCAGACCAAGTAAAGTCTGCAATCCGTAAGGCAGAAGGTTCAGGTTCACATTATCCGGATGGAACACTCGTCTGTGTAGAGAACACTTCCAACCTTGGAGGTGGTGCTTGTTATACTCAAGAAGCACTCGATGAGATTGCAGCTGTAGCAAAAGCAAACGGCTGCGCAACTCACATAGACGGCGCTAGAATATTCAATGCAGCAATCACAACAGGAGTGGATGTAGCACGGATGTGTCGCGATTATGATTCGGTTTCGATTTGCCTATCCAAGGGACTTGGCGCACCGGTAGGGTCTGTTCTAGTTGGTTCTCAACATTTCATCAACAAGGCACACCGCTGGCGCAAGATGTTTGGTGGGGGCTGGAGGCAAGCAGGAATACTTGCTGCTGCAGGATTGTATACTCTCGACCACCATATCGACCGTCTAGTAGAAGACCACGTACGGGCAAGAAGAGTTGCAGAAGCGATTAACTCGATGGATAATTTCAGTGTTGATATGGATGCGGTTCAATCGAATTTAGTCTATGTAAATTGTAATATTCCTGCTGCAGATGTAGTCACCTCATTGGCAGAATACGGAATTGATATGTTTGACCTTCCATACAACCGGGTTAGGGTGGCTATTCATCTGCACATTACGGACGAAGACGTAGAACGTATCATCGCTGCTTTCGCTGCACAGTGAATGCTGCAACCATTATCACGGATAGAACGGCAATGAAACCGATACTTGGAAGACCTTTCTCTTCTTTGTCATCATCCTCACACCCTTCTGGAATCATGCACTCTTTTTCTTCTTCTACTGGGTCTTCACCTTCAGTCTCAGGTAACATTACTTCATGGATTAGGTGAACCTCTAAATCATCATCATCGTAAGCAGCAGGTAGTATTACTTCCATACTTCCCGACATAGAATCGCCGAGTTCTATAATCGCACGAACACTCTCATGATAGTATTCTTCTTGATTACCTCCTTCTGGGAAGTAAGCAAGGTTTTCAACAACCCATATCGAACTCTTGATAGTTGCACCTTCTGGAATTACGGAACTATCTATAACTAAATTCCATGTTGCGATAGCGTTGGAATCATTGGTGGCTACAACCCATCCAAGTGTAGTTGCGCCCTGGCCCAGATTCAATGCCTTTTCCAGATTACTATTGTAATCATCTTGTAAAGAATCTCCAGAAGGAACGCTTCCAACTTGTCTAATTGTGCCATTGAATACAGCAGTTGGTGGCAATCTTTGTTGGTATCTCTCAATCCACCTATCGTCACCTTCTTGAGACCCTAGCGGGTCTTCATTTTCTCCGATGAATCTATGAAAGTGGTATTGTTGCATGTGGTTTGTCTCTTCAACGTCGTCCAAGGCATGCTCAGCGTCAACGCAATTTGTACACCATGTGGCAGTATAGTCTTCAACAATAGCAGGTAAATCCGAAAGGCTAATCGTTGCATTTCCCGAAATGTTTGCATCAATATGCACTCCCCCAAATACAAAACCTACATCATCCAACTCTTGTGGATCGCCAGCATTAGTAGACGGTATAACTGAAATTAACATTACCAGAATTATGCCGATAGCCCTTACTCGCATATATGTGGTAACGGCGCACATATTTTCAATGATTGCCTTACAAGTATCAGGCGTGGGTTCAATAACCCCCACCGTAGAGTATATTCGTCCCGTGGTGAAAATTAATGATGCCTGCTATAGATTCTAAACACGCTGGTCTCTCTATGGAGGCGATAGAGGCGGGGGTTGGAACTCCAGATTGGCTACTGGAGTCGATAGTTTCGGGTAAACGGCTAATGATTATTCATCCAACCGAGTCATCAAGAAAACAAGCCATAAGTAAGTTGCATTCGATGATGGATGGGGGAATTGTAGATTCATCTCACCACCTAACTATTCAGAGATTCATGTCGATGTTGCATATCGACTTACGGCTACCCGCTGTAATGGAAGAAGATGGAGTAACATTCGAATTAACTCATCGGGCCTTGTCGTCTCACGCCACAGATTACGGATTTCCTCTGATTCAACCAAATCCCCAGCACTCATGGACGCGCTCGAGATCTCAAAGGATTCTTTCGTTGCACAAAGAGATTATTTCTTTGATAAAACCGCAGGATTGGGATGACGATCCTGGGGCTATGACCTGTGACAAAGTATTGAAGAAATTAGAGTCACAAACGGGAATGACACACCCTTCTCGTCGTACAAGAGTTGTTCTTGATGGCCTAAATAAATCTGAAGCAACACCCTTCACCCTCCGAGATATTGATGGGATAGTTATGTTAGACCATGCAAGTAGTCTAAACGAAGTCGAGATTGCTATAATGAGTAGAATAAGCCAACAAGTAAACCTTCACCAATTAGTAAACCCTGGCTCTCATCGTCTAGGTTTTCATGGAGAGTACATCGAAGATATACATCCCGTTAGAAAACAATCAGAACTCCCTAATTGGGTTCCCGAACATACAGTTTGGATTCCTAAAGCAAAACAGAGTTGGAAGTCATCCTCCTCGGATAGTGAAATTTTCCATCTGATGGTAGAATCTGAAAATCAGAATATTTCAGCCCTTGGCGATTTATTATCCAGGGTCGAAGGAGATGTAATGATAGTCGACGGAGACTCATCGACATTGCAAAGAAAATTATCTTCACACATGGAAAATCATGGTATCCGTTTGCGCGGAGAATCGCTACCGATTTCTTCCAGCCCTGCAGTCTCTCGAATACTTTCTATCATTGGTATTTCACGTGGCGAGGAAGCTTGGTCGTTGTCTCGTCTTACGGATTTAGTAGAACAGATTGGTCTTCCAATGACCTGGGAGACTCTTAATTTCGAACATCCAACTAATACTGATTGGAGTCCCAAATTAAACCCGGAGACGCTTGTAGAAATCGCAAGAGGGTTTCACGTCTTAGGCGGTAGAGGTTCTTTGCGCAGGTGGCTTTCAACACTATCCCAAGCAACCCCCAGATTCCCAGGTGACGAGAGCCAATCCAAGGCATTGGAAGAGAGCCAATGGTGGCTATCTTCAATGGCAAGATGGATGATGCCAATTCTTTCAAAACAAGATAGGGAGATCGCAATGCAGAAATGTATTGGATGTATCTCGGGGGAAGAGTTACCTTTGCCCGAACCACTAGGTAATCCGATTGAATGGTTCAACTCACTTCTGGAACAAATAGACTGGCGATTACTATCTTCTAGAGACTCTGTCGAATCCAATTCAATTCCGGGACTTCAATATCTCATTGAATCGATAACTAGGCTAACGCAAGAGATTGGAGTTGAGATTGAGGGTGATGACTTTTGTGAGATGCTCCAGAATTTATCAAGAAATACCAAACTGCCCTCACGCCGAGGTACAGACACAGGCATTAGGATTCTAAGCCCTAAGCAGGCACTGGGAACTACTTGTGACGTTTTGATTTTAAGCGGATTGAACTCTAACACATGGTCGATGAAATCCCCTTCAGTACCTTGGCTAGATGAAGTTTCAAGGATGCGGCTTGGTATTAATCGGCCTGATGATGGCTTACGGAAAGGACGCCACTATCTTCGGCATCTTCTCAACAGTTCAAAGATAGTGATTATTCTCGACTCCAGTTTACAAGATGGAATCGAGCCGGCTGGTCCTTTAGAAGAATGGTTCAGTGTTATATCAGCAAATGAGAATTTGATAAATCTAGAAACCCCACCTCCTTTCTTTAATTCTGAGGATTGGAAAGCAGAAACCCCCGACCGCGCTTGGGTTTGGCGAACGATTAAAAATGTAGGATTGCGTTTAGTTCACAAGGTAAGTTCGATGGAAATGCTTAGCCACGGAGTAAGGACTCACCGTAGCGGAAATCTCCCTAGAGATGAAGTCCAAAGAGCAGGATTAGCATCGATTGAAAATAGAGAAATAACAAGTCTACCATTGAATCATAACTCCATCCTAGAAGCCGTAAGGATTGATTTATTACCAGACCAATATCAACGACGTAGCAATGTCTCATCCTTAGAAGCAGGAGACATATTCCCATTCCAAGATTCGGGTAAAATGATTAGAACTAAGGATTACAGATTGATTCCAAATAGAAATTACATTCCACAGGCCAGAGGCTCTTCACAATGGCCACATCTCGGCGAAGTAACAGAAAAGAAAACAATTCTGGGCATAGACCCAAGACCAATAGTTCCTTCATCGACAGGTATCAAATCGTTGGATGAAAGAATTGGCATTACTGGAGTCAATCTTAGACTTCCAAAAGTTTGGTCACAAAGCCGATTACAAGCATGGTTAAATTGTCCAAGGAAGGCATGGTTTGACCGTCATTTGAGATTGGGTAGAGAGGAGAGTGTCCCTGAAGACATTGCTGCAAATGCGAGAGGAAATATTGTTCATTTTGTTGAGGAAGCGGTTCTACGGGCGCATGGCTTGAATGAGAAACAAGTTCCTTCACAACCCATTAAACTAGCCGATGGTCCAATCAAAGATATCAATGATGCATGGCTAGTAGCACTCAAAACACTAGTGGAAAAGGCACCATGGATGAAACGTGCTGATGGAGTATCTGCGCATCGTTGCAGGGATTTAATCGGCGTCTCACCCACTCAATGGAACTCTTGGTTGGAAGGGGGAGATCCGATTCCAATAGGGGGCCGTCTTGGAAGAATGATTCAAGCAGATTTTGAATTGAGTGATTGCGCTCCTTTGGCTAGTGAATGGGAAGTTAAGGAAAATAGCAAGGACAATGTCACAATTGTTTTGCCACCCTCTCCTGAACAAGAAGGAGAAGAAAAGAGTTTCAAATTGACAGGGTTTATCGATAAAGTCGATGCAATAATTGTTGATTATGATTTGCAAAAAAATGCAGGAGTAATTCCTTTAGATTTAGATTTGAATCAGGAAGTAGAAATTAGTAAATTGGTAATAATTAGAGACATTAAATCGATGGATGGCCCTAATGATAATGGCAAAGACTTACGCCATATGAAAGGATTGTTCGATGAAATACAACTCGCTCTATATGCCAGAGCTTGGGAAGTAAGCAATCCGGGCCACAGGGTCATTGGAGTTGGAGTGACTCAGGTCGGAATAGATACTCAGCCGTGGGTTGAAATCGACCCTGAATTCGTTGAGTTGCTGGCTGATTCTTCAGTTGGCATAATCACTCAAAATTTGGTTAACCAATACCGTCGCCCTGGTGAAAAAACGCCGGCTTTATCGAATCCATTTAGAGCATGGATGCGAGAACGAATTACTACCGCTAGCCGGGTTATTGAGAATGCCGAAGCAGGAAAAATCCCATGTAATTGTCCAACTATCGATTCTTGTAGAAGTACGAAGAGAGGTGGATGGTGATGCAACTAAACCATTCTCAAAAGTTAGGACTTGATATCGACAGGCACATCGCCCTAGATGCTGGAGCTGGTACGGGCAAAACCACAGTTATGGCCCATCGTTACGTTCAGCATATTTTGTCTCAGAACCAAAGAGCCACTAGGGTGCTCCCACCTGCTCCTCGCGTTCCACTCAAAGGAATGGGTGCAATACGTTGTCCTGCAAGAGAAAGAACATCTCTGAAAGATTGGCAAGGCCTTCTCCCAACGGAAACAGTAGCCATAACTTTCACACGCAAAGCGGCTGCAGAGTTGAAAGGTCGAATTAGAAGACTGATAGCATCTCTAAGAGCCGACTCTCATTTGGATGGAGTCGCAAATGGGGTGCACGACTCAAGGATTTCTGACCAAGGAGATGTAGAAATGCTGCTTTCACTGATGGAGGATGCTCCGATTTCAACAATCGATTCATTCCTATCTTCAATCGTCTCACCTTGGATAGGCTTGGTTTGTGACAACCCAGGAAGCGAACAAGTCGATGAAGAAGGCTCGATTTTACTTCGAGAAGAAGCGATACGCACCGCATGGCGCCTTCAGAAAGGCATAGATGCTGTCGAGGTTGGAATGAGCGGAGATATCGAGGAGTTTTTGGAAGCAAGAGACCGTCTTTCGGTTCGATTAGGTGGTCAGAGTGCTTCATCCACAGTAATTAGAGGTTTGATGAAACGCTCCTTATTCGTTGAAGAAGCCGCTAGGTCAATGGGCGATAAAGGCAGAAATATATTGGTTGGAGACCTTGATCACTTGTTCTTGAATCCAACTGTTGAAATTCTAGATGAGTGGTATCTAGAATTCCGAGCACTGATAGAAGAATGGGTGGATAGTTGGTTAGAAGGAGGGGCTCACTTCGTTACCGGTGCTGACCGTTTGGATGGAATGACTCGTTTCAGATATGCTCAGAATTTATGTACGCTCAATTCTGAAGACAAAATTTGGAGATTACAGTGGATTTGGCTTGTATCTCATGCCATTACACCACCGGCGAACATTGACAAAATGCAGTGTAAACCATTGTCGAGAGCTTCCCCTCCAACTTCACAAGGTTGGCCATCTGGTATACTTTCTAAGACTGCTAATAAGGCTATGAGTGCCGATGTCAAGAACATGATAGTAGGTAATGCCGAGGCAATTTCTGTACCAATCCGTGAAGTGATGAGTACCTCTAATGGTCTATTGCTGAGAAGTATAGGACGCGCCTCATTCTTGCTCAACCCTTGTATTGCTGAACCAGAATTAATTGATGGACAATATGCCCATCCCCCAAGACTTGGAACGGACCTACCACAATTGCCAGTCGACAGAGCTATGCGATTGACAACCGAATTAGAAATTGAAGTAATTCAAGACCTTTTCACTGTAAACAACGGAGTCCAAGAGATACTGACTCGCTTAAAATCGTTGGAGGGCGTAACCGATTATGACGACATGCATCGCTTTGCTGAAGATTTACTATTAGCGAGGTGCCCGGCGGTTTGCAGGACATGGTATCCGAAAAAAGTCATCGATGCATTAGACTCAATTGGCAATAAGCCATGGCGAGATGACCACCTAACCAGAGCAATAGTAGCCAGTGAAGATAAATCGGATGTTCATGAAGATTTGATGAGAAGAATCACAATTTTGCGAGAACTAAGACGAGGTTATCGGGCATTCATTATCGATGAATATCAGGATACAAATCCACAACACTTCCGACTTTTAGCCCGCTTATGGGGCCGCCGTCATTTAGAGTCGGATGAGCTAAGACCGCCAGCTGGTGAATGGGACCCTACGGTCTGTATTGTTGGTGACATGAAACAATCAATCTATCGATTCCGTCAAGCCGAACTTACCGTAATGCGTAGGGCTGTGGAAATCATTCGAACAATAAATGTCGACGAAGCCGCCATGGAGCACCGTCTTGATGATCTTAAGAAAACAGGTTTTGCAAGAGACCCCCGCCCTATTCCTGGAAAGCCGGAAGAAGGAACTGGTTTTATTCGCTCAAATGCTTTGTTATCAGAGGATTCCAAGAGAGAGAAGTGGGTGCCGTTTCAAAAAGACGATGGCTCATCCAAAATCGAGTTATCGGCGATTGACAGGCGCTCACAAGGACATATCGAAATGCGAACTAATCATCGAACTTTACCTAATTTGATGAATACTATGAATCACATATTCCAAGATACATTCTCATCGCGACACCAAACCCTACCTGGGCCTTGGCATGCTGAAGCCCAAGACTTACTCCCTGGCCGAAAATCCGAAACGGAACCTGCCTTTGAATGGATTTTACCAGCGCGTACCGAGGTTGTAGAAATTCCAGAAAGTCTTGAGATACCGATTAATCCCTTCGAAAACATTGATTCAACCAACAGAGACCTATCAAACCAGTTGTTAGCAAAACGCTTGGCATCATTGCTAAATGGTCAGAAAGTTAGAGTCAAAGATTGTGAAAATGACTCATGGAAGGAAGTCGCTGGAGTCGAACATCAAATCCGTCCTGAAGATATTATGATATTAGTATCTTCAAGGAGTAGAATCCCAGATATCTTGACTACCTTGGAAGAACATGGAATCCCCGCAGTTGCCGATAAGCAAGGAGTTTTGCTACTACGCCCAGCAGTTCGGCCTTTGATGTCTTTACTTTGGTTGACCTGTTCTCCTAATGATAGAGCAGCAGCATTAGCAGTGGGACATTCTTGTTTGGTCGGATTAGACGATTCAACACTCAATGACCATTTATCGAAATCAACAGGAAATCAAATATTAGGATTAGCAAATATCGCACCTACACCTGAATTGAAATCACTATTGGAACGAATTGCTCTGGCAGTTGCTAACAACGATATCCGAGGGGCTATTATCACTGCAATAGACCACTCGGATTTACTCAGAACATTTCCTCGAGAGGGAGATAGACAGGACGTCAATAATTGGCTTTCCTTATTCGAGCGGATTCTGGATAAAGAGGGTGGAGATGCAGCACTAGCACAACTGAGGTTGAGGGAATTAGAGGAGTTAGATTCAGATGGGCCAAAGAGTACCTCTGACGGTACTGCGGGAGCTGTCCAAGTGCTGACTATTCACAGTTCAAAGGGATTGGAATCTCCAGTTGTAGTGCTTTATGATATTTTCAATATCGGTGCTAGGGATTCTAGTTTGTCCTCTAGTGACAATGTACTGGTTACACCAGAAATGATAGCCGGAAGGATCCATCCATGGAGGGGCGCTGCAAAGCCAGAAAGTGGTTTGTGGACACTAGCTTCCATGATGGAAGAAGGGCAAAGGTTAGCCGAAAGACGTCGCCAATTCTATGTCGCTCTGACCAGGGCAAGAGACCGGGTTATAGTGGTTGGAACTCCTAGCGGTGGAGCCGAGATTTCATCTGATGGATATCTGGAAATGAATAGAGGACAAGCAAGAGAAAATATGGGGTATATGCTTCTAGATGGCCTAGCCCATTCATCGATTACAGCAGGTAATGAAGGCTGTACTTGGTCGGACGGGGGCATAGAACAAACCGGCAAATCTCTGCGTCTTGATCCGTCCGGTTTGATTGAAAATGGATTTTTACCTAGCGACTGTGTAAACGGTATAGCAATTTTCCATCATCCTTCTTGTTTCGAGTTAACCCCTCTCCAATCACCATTACAAAAATGGCAGGAAAGGATAGATGCACTCGCCAATGCAAGTGCTATAGCATCACCTCGTAAGCAGCGTAAAACAATCCATGAAATTGGCCTTCCGTCCCATTCTTTAGATGCCGCTTGGAATTGCCGTAGAAGGCACTGGTTGGCTATGCGAATGAATTGGCGTGCAGAACCACTGAACTTCATTCCAATAAAAAGCAGAGAGGATTTCTGGCCTTCAGCCACTGAATTCGGTTCACTATTCCACCGTTTATTAGAAATCGGTTTAGCGAACCCAGCAACTGGATCTAAAGACCTCGATGCAACTTGGACAGTATCCCAACCAAACCGATTATTAGATGATATCACATTTGATGAAGTGTTAGCACAATCATCATTCAGTGATTCACAAATGACCAAAAGAGCCCGCTCTAGAATGTACCATCTTGCGAAGTTAGTAGATGATGGCGTCCTAGGAAGAATGACTCAAGGTGAGCGCTTCGATGGAATGGTAGTTGAGGGCTTAAGAACAGAATTACCTTTCAATTTTATTAGTAAATCCTACCATGATATCGATAGAAAGGGCTGGTCACCTAGAGGGGAAATCCCGTTGGTGAAAGTCGAGGAAATACACACAATATTTGATGGTAGAGCCGACCTTGTTTTAGCTCTAAGAGATGATGAAGGCAAGGGCTGGTTACAAGTGGTTGATGCTAAGACAAAGGGTTGTCTTTCAGGATATAATCGAGAATCTCCAGAAGACGGACATCCTCTACAATCTGCTCCTTTAGCCGAGTCCCCATATGCTGAAACCGAATCAGAAAAAGAAATTTTAGCAGACTATCGTTTGCAATTGACGTTATACTGCTTAGCATTAGAAGAGAGCGAGAGGGCGAAAATACCATCGCTACAAAGAGAAATATTGCCTCCTGCAATTCTAGTGGCTGCCTCTGGTAGAATGATTAGGATGCGGGATGAAGAATACAAGCAAGCAAAATCAGATTTGACCGAATTGCTTTCTTGGATGGGCTATATTTCTGCTATTGAAGATGGGCATGAGCCTCCTCAATGTTCTAACCCCGGTGTATGCAAAGCGTGTCTATTCTTTTCGGGAACTATTGCTATAGAAGATGCTAATGTTTTGCCCGACCAAGCATGACTAATGTTCCGGGAAATCCTTCCTTAGAAGCGACCTGGTGGATTTCAATATCGATAAAACCAGCGGCAGACATCGCACTTTCCCATTGTGATATTGACATTGTAGTCATGTGTACGCCTACGTATTCTGGCCAAGTCAAAGACTCTTCATTTTCCAGATAGTGGTCAACTCCTGCAATTAAAACTCCACCATCTTTCAACCATTCATCATGAATAATAGAAATCATTTCGGCAGGGTCCTGAAGATAGTAGAGGAACTCCATAGTGTGAACCAGATCGAAACTTTCATCTCAGGCCTCCATTCAGGCAAGGAAACCCATGAGAATATTTGTGACTTGACTATCGATAACTCTTTGCTTTAGTATATCATCTCCAAAGCGCCGTCCACTCCTTCAGCAGTGCGATGCGCCTAGATCTGTATAGCAAACGTAGCGACCCACCCATTGCCGCAACCCAAATCCATCGCAGTGAAAAACCATTCGCTCACCTTTGGTAAAGCCAGTTCTAGCATCGCTTTGACAGAAGGAGCATGGCCTCGTTCCATCCCCGCGTCCTTTCCCGATTAGGGCCCACTGGGAAAACACATCAGTCGCAGACTTCCGCTTCCATAAACCCCCGCTGACGAAAGCCCTCGATAAACCGTGCGATGTAATCGGAAGTAACATGTTCTAGGTTCGATTGCACGACAATATGCAACTAACGTCTCAGACCATTGAAGATGTCCTCTACCCCAAAACAGACGCCCATACCACCGGCTTACTGGAAGTGACAGAGTTGCATACCATTGCATGGGAAAGAAGTGGCAACCCGGACGGAATACCGGTCATTGTGATTCACGGCGGGCCGGGCGGGGGCAGCCAGCCGTCTTACCGGCGATATTTCGATCCCGAGTAAATTTGACATTATTCAATTCGATCAGCGCGGGTTGTGGGCAATCCACTCCATATGCAGAACTAGAAGACAATAATACCCAAGCCTCAGTCTCGGACCTGGAGAGGCACTAAGGCAACATCTTGGTATTGATACATGGCATGTATTTGGCGGCTCGTGGGGCTCAACGTTGGCCCTGATCTACGCACAAAGTTACCATCCGCAAAGAGTACAGAGTCTGGTTTTGCGGGGAATCTTTCATGTGTAGGAAAGAGCGAATTGCAATGGTTTTACCAAGATGGAGCCAGCCACATCTTCCCGGATGCGTTCGACTCATACCGCGACCACATACCGGTCAGCAGAACAAGGTCCAATCTAATCGAAGCATACCATTCCCGCCTGACAAGCGACGATGAGGAAGATACGGCGTGCTGCTGCTAGAGAATGGACCCGCTGGGAAATGGCGACTAGTAGGCTATTCCCGGACCCTGAATATCTGGAAAAGGCGGAAGACCTTGATTTCGCAGTTGCATTTGCACGAATCGAATGCCACTATTTCATAAATGCAATATTTGTTGAAGAAGCTTACATTCTAAATCACGCCGAAAAGATAGCAAATATCCCCACCGTCATCGTTCAAGGAAGATACGATGTAGTATGCCCTGCAAAGAGTGCATGGGAATTACATAAAGCGTTACCAAAGAGCGATCTGATAATCGTTCCAGATGCAGGCCATTCAATGGGTGAGGTTAGCATTGCCCGCGAATTGGTAATTACTACCGATAAAATCTAATTCCTCCGAATCCCAATTATCTCGCACTCATCGAGCGTCGTCTTGATATGTAGGGCCAATGTGGGTTCATAGGAAGGCATAGCCTTAGGTGAGAAAATGTCGGAAACCGGTACCATCACTCCAGAGACCCAAATTAAGAAACTCACAGAAGATCTTGCGGAAGAAACCGAACGTCTTCTCAAGTTATATGCAGCCTATGAGGTTCAAGAAAAAGAGATCGTCGATTTCAAGGCAGAAGTCGAAGTTCTTGAGAAAGAAATCGTTGAACGAGAAATCGAAAAAGAGAGTCTAGAGTCGCTGCTTACTGAAAAAGATGCACGAATTCGAGACCTTGAACTGAAGGCAAGTAAATCTGGCAAGCAGGTCGAACACCTTGAACCTGAATTGCAAAAGATGGAAGAAAAGTTCGCTCGTGAGAAAGATCGCTTAGGAAAGATATTCTCTATTGCAGAAGAATTAGATAACGATTTACGTCTTGCTGTTACTGAACTCCAAACTCGTGATGAGTGGTATATGGAACACATGGCATTATTCGAAGACCTGAACAAGGCTATCAAGCGCCGTTATGAAATGATTGAATCTGCTGCTGAAGCAGAACGCCAATCACAACACATGGGCCGTGCAATCGCTGAAAGAATGGACGAAATGGTCGAGGCACGTGCTGCCGAGATGACTTTGGATGAAGCAACAACTATCGATGTTACAGAATCTGAAAGCATTGCAACATCAGAAGCAGATACCGAAGAAAGTGGAGATGAGGAAGACTGGACCTGGTCAGAATCAGTACTAACCGGTGTCATGCAGAAGAATGGAATCACAGACCGTGATGCATTCGTCGAATTCGCAAAATCCTACGACATGGATGGCAACCGCTATCTGAAGGGCTCCGAACTTAGGAGCGGCAGCAGCAGACTTACGTGGCAAAGGATGCCCCAGTCGCAGAAGAAGCAGCCGCAGAGCCGGCAGCCGAAGAACCGGCAACAGAAGAACCGGCAGCTGACAGCAGATGAAGATCCATCAGAGGAACCTGAGGTCACCTGGAGAACATCCGGCGACCCTTGGGAAGACTAAGTGAGGTGAGTTAACTTGGCTTTACTGGCCAAAGGCGGATTCCTGCCTGTAATCACACCTGCTCTGATGGGCAGTGGTTTCATTTTGGTCGGGTGGCTCGTAGACCCATCTGTTTCGGATTAGCACCGGGCCTGGGAGTCCTGATGCTCATGTTAGCGGCCTTCTTTCGCAAACTTCTGGAGAGACCCAGACCGACCAATCCCCCGTGATGAAGGCGTCATTGTATCTCCAGCCGATGGCCATGTAATGTTTGCTAAAAGAGAAAGAGCAACAGGAAGGAGGCCGTCTACCGAAGAGATG
>CASICT010000026.1 GCA_949373265.1 Candidatus Poseidoniaceae archaeon
CGGTGTGCCAAAAGTCCGAAATTGAAGATTTCATTTCGTCAGTTAAAGAATTTACAGAATTAGGAGATGCATTTGAACGCAAATTTGGCGGTTATTCAGGGAGGTATGCGGGGGAAACTCGGATTCGGTTTCATCTCCGATTTACGCAGCGATGTTCTATTGATCGATGAAACATTCGGCGCAGGTGATCGTGAATTTAAGAAGAAGTCTCGCTCAAAGATGAATGCTATGATTGATGAGATTTCCACCGTGATTATGTGTACTCACGGCTTACCATTGGCCAGGGATATTTGTGATCGCGGCTTGGTAATGGATGCAGGAAATCTGGTTTTTGATGGGCCGGTTTCAGATGCGATAGATTACTATGAAGACCTCACATCGAGCAGTATTAATTGGGTGGAATTCCCCTATAGACGAAAAATACGTTTCGGACGAGGGGGTCTTTTTCGATTTCAAAACTGAATTCAAAGTCGCAGAAGGTCTTAGATTAGTTATTCACGACCAGCGTAAAAAAGAATTCATCATTATTGAGGAATTGGATGACGGTGAAAATCTATTTATTAAAAGAAACGCATTGCCAGAACATCTAGATTGCAAATTCAAATTACAACAATTTAGGGAAGATAGGTGGTACGATGCATCACGTTATATTCAATTAACCAACAAGGTCGGCCGAAGAGGAATGAACATGTCAATAATTGATGAAACACTTAGTAAGTGGGATGAAAAAACTTCTAAAATAATGGCTGGCATCGTCCAATTAAGGCTCTCGTGATATTATGACGCACACCGATGTATCTGAGCGACTCCCAGTCAACTTTAGATGCGTTTACCGAATCAGCACTTTCCGTTAGATTCTGTAATTTCACTTGTATCGAGCCAATATTTCAGGCGGAAACCCAAGACCAAAATAAATCTCAATCCATAATCCAACATCTCAGCGATGCGTGCTTCAAAACTCTCGCCATGCCACATTATCTTGAAGAGTCGACGTCCGGGGAATGAGAGAGGACCCAGTGAAGACACTCGCCTTGAATCGCAGTTGCGAAATGGCTGGGCAAGCCGGAGGGGGAATGAGAGTTAGTCCCTTGACCGAGGACCCAGAATGGGACGAATATATAAGCCGTACTCTCGCAATGTCCGATACAAGAGTTCATTCATGGGTCATGCTTGACTCATTGTTAGTAGTTGACTCATTGATTGAGGGAGATGAATACCTGAAGTTGGCAGTAGCAATTGCAGATGATTGGATTCATCATTTTGTAATTTCATCAATAAAAGACGATTTTGCTTGGTATGATATGGCGGTTGGTCAAAGAGCGACAAAATTAGCATATATGTTGCGTAGATTAATTGAAACAAATGCTGCCGAGGACCAAATATTTCGGTTTGTATTGGCTTCAGAAGTCCATTTTTCTGAGTTGTTGGATGAAGATAGAATCGCCATTCACAGTAATCATGGATTATTCCAAATGGCGGGCTTACTTTCTTTATGCCATAACATTACATGGATGTTAAAATCAAGTGGTGGAATTCAATTCGCAGAAAGAATACTTCAAAAAATGTTGAATGAACATTTTGCAAAAGATGGTTTGCATCTCGAACATTCTCCTGATTATCACCTTTATATGGTCAATCATCTACAATCTCTGAAAGATTCAGGTTGGTTGTCTCAAAACCTTGATTCTGTTCTTAAATTACTTAATTCTATAGCAAATGCTGCAGATTGGATGTGCACTCCAAACCACCATGTAATTCCAATTGGAGATACTGCAAACAATGTTTTAATGACAAAAAGATGGGTGGGATATAAAAACACTCTAAATATTGGCTATAAATTCTTCCCAATTGGAGGACTATTAATCCATAATTCCGATGATGGACCCTCGCCCTCTCAATTAATATTTTCAACACAATTTCATTCCCGCCAACATAAGCATGCCGATGATTTAAATGTATTATACAATTTATTTGGGACAGCCATTATTGGTCGATCCTGGAACTTACACATATCAATATGATCTGCCGGAAAGAATGTATTGTGAATCTACTCGTGGGCATAATACTGTTGAAATCGATGGCTTGAATTATTCTCGATTTGGACAAGATGGTTTTGGTTCAGCTATGACTTTGGTGGCTAAAGTCGGTGAGTGTATTATTGCCGAAGGTGCAGTAAAGCATTCAAGATTGATTTCAGCAGCGATTCCAAATAATAAAATTAAGTCCGCAGATGCTATTCCAGTTGATATACGTCAACGTCGAATTGTTATTGAAAGACCGGGGCACTTTTTAGCAATTATTGATGAAATTAATTCAGAAACAAAACATGAATACATCCCTTGGTATCACTTCCATCCTAATCTATCTGTTACGAAGGACACACCGACCCGCTTAGGTGTATTTGATGACAAGGGTAAGAAGCATTGCCAAATTCAGTGTTACGATAATGATTCTAATTCGATTGATTATATCGAAGCAAGAGGTCAAAAAAAGCCAAGATTACAAGGCTGGTTCTCAAGAAATGGTAGAGAATTAGTAAAGAACACTGCAATAGGTTTTCCATTGACTGGAGAGTCTTATTTCGGAGTTACAGTATTTGATTTCAAGATGAAAAAGACTGGAATGCCATATCTACGAACCGGCACCAGCGGCAAATATTTGCGTTTTTCATTAACTCAAGGTGAAGAGAAAATGGATGTCAAATTGAAAATAGATGATGAAGGTAAAAGATCGATTGAAGTAGAAATAGATTATTCATCTGTTGATGTTTCTATCGAATTCGATGGTGGCAGTATTTGAAAATCATCCATCTCTTCGAAAATGATTTACCGAGGCCAACAGGTCTGCAATTCACAGAAATCATTTTTGATAACAATGGCCAATCAAGTCCAAATTTCGAGTGAAGAGTCAAAGTATTCTCTTGAAAATATACGTGTTCTCGAAATCTTCCCCAAACTTAGTGGCGACCAGTTCCCAGCCAATGCCACCATAATGGTTGATCAAGGCGCCTTTTGCTTCATGCATCATCTGCTTTCCCATTCGAATTCCAAAGTGCTTTCGGAAGAGGGGTAAGGTCTGCATTTTTGGTATGGCTTTTAGCCAGAATTCCATTCTCAAAAATTGTTCTCCCCATATTTCCAACTTCAACTGTGAGGTAACCCCACTTTCACGGACATGAACTAACCGTATTGATTCTAAGTAATATACCCGATACCTATATTTTACCCACCTCTCTAAATGGAAGGAGGAAACGGTCGAAAACATCTCTCTTTACAGATGTTTTCATTAACTCCGCCATGTGACATTAAATTACGGTAGTATGATGCAGTCAATCGGGGTAATCGGCTTAGGGTATGTTGGACTGCCAACTGCCATTGGGTTCCACGATGCAGGCTTCAACGTCTGGGGCGTCGATGTATCTCAGCGCACCGTCGATCATGGTCAAGGCTGGGAAAAACCCGACCGGCGACCCTGATGTTGACGATATTGTCCCCGCACCAGGCACAGAACGCTGGCACATTACCACTTCATCTGCAGAAGCAGTACCTCATTGCGATGTGATTTTGGTCACGGTCCCTACACCAATCACTCACGACCTCAAACCTGACCTTTCCTATGTTGAAGGGGCAGGTCGAGATGTCTTTGAAGCGATTCCAAAAGGCTCTGGCACGATTGTCGTTCTTGAATCAACAGTTTATCCGGGTGTAACTGCACAAACTTGGCATCCAATCATCGAAGAATTAGGCCTTGTGATCGGTGAAGATTTGGAGATTGCCTATTGTCCTGAACGTTTCAATCCGGGAGACCCTGCACACGGTGTGCGTCAAGTCGCACGTGTTATCGGTTGTGAAAACCCTGAAGTTGGAGAGAAACTCGTTCAATTGTATTCGAAATTAACAACTGAAGATGTCCGCTACGTCGGTAAACTGGAAGTTGCCGAGGCAGCTAAAGTCATTGAAAATGTCCAGCGCGACATTAACATCGCCCTTGTCAACGAACTTGCACGTATTTTCCCAGCGTTAGACGTCGACGTCGAAGATGTCCTTAACGCAGCAGCAACCAAGTGGAATTTCCACCGCTACACACCCGGTGTTGGCGTAGGTGGCCACTGTATCCCAGTTGACCCGTATTACATGATTCAGCGAGCCGCCGATGTTGGCGTACCAGCAGGACTCATCACCGCTGCACGGGCAGTGAAACCGCTCAATGCCAAGCCACGTTGCTGGTGTGTTAAGCGAAATAATGTGGAATTCCAAAGTTTCAGCCGATGATGCACGGGTGCTTTTACTCGGTTGGTCTTACAAAGCTGAAGTTGGTGATCCAAGAGAAACTCCAGCTGGTCCACTCGCAGAATCTCTAATTTCTATGGGAATAAATGTGAAGGTTTTCGACCCTTATCTCGAGGTTACACAATTCCCGGAAAACATTCAAGCAATTTCTTCGATTGATGAAGCCGATGGTTTCGATATTGTTGTTTTAGTGACGGCTCACTATGACTGTGTTAATTTAGATTGGAAGAAACTTATCAATCGAATGCGAAAACCTATGGTATACGATGGGCGACGAGTTTTAGACATTGAGAAACTCGAAGAAATAGGTTGGACGGTGCACGCAGTTGGGCGTCCAGTTTCCAACTCTCAAGCTTGACGGCCAGCATCAAACATTTCTCGTAGAGAGCCATCGTTGAGCATCTCTAAAGCGATATCAGATCCGCCAATCAAGTTCCCCATTGAACGAAAATCTGAGGCATGGTAGGGAAATCAGACCAGGCGCAAACAGAAGGGATTGCACGAGGGTCGCTTAGAATATTTATGGAAGCGAAAGGCTCGCCCATTGACTGCATCACCTGAGCGGCGCGGTTAGAGAAACCACATTGTGGCTCCCCAGGTTCTCCTTTCATGAATAGAACGAGCGCGTGCTCGTCGACGATTGCTTGCAGTTCTTCAGGTGTCCAGTCCATTTTAGTCACTCCTTGTTTTGGTGTTTCTGAATCCTCTTAATGTGGATTCCGGTTCCTCCAGCATGTGGATGGAATACGGTGTATCGCCTGCAGTTTCAGCTTGGGCAGGGGTCATGCACTTGATATCGATTGCATGAATTGGGCGTGGAATGTACGCTTTGAAATGATTCAAAATGAGTTTTTGGCGTTGCAGTGGGCGCATGCCTTCGAAGGACTGAGCGATAATTCTGATGTGGAAATGGTCTTGAGTACCGTTCAGGTCTAACGGCCTCAACATTGCAATCTGGAATGACTCCGCGGATTTCTTCCTCGAGCCAATCACAGGTCACCATGATACACTCCAGAAGGGGCTGTGCTTTGAACCATTGTCCTATTGGCCATAACATGCGAAGGCCAAAGTTAGCAAGGGATACGGCTTGGCTGGCCTCTTCTGATGGTTTAGCAATCACCCTTGGTCTACTTGGACAAATAATTCTTGCAAAGGCCTTACTACAATCCGATTATGGGCTACTAGTAATCATCCTAGATGCATTTGCTACAATGTATATTCTCATCGATGCTGGACTTCCTACCATCTTAGCCCGTGACGTTCCGCGTGCACCAGGTGCATCAAAGCGGGCAGTACGACGGGTTTTGAAATTACAGACGATGATTGCAGTCCCGTTCGTTCTTATCAGCGCAATCGCCTCATCCATGATCTGGGATGAGGTCCCACTTACCTTGTTACTAGCATGCGGGGTTGTGGCTTTGGGCCACATCATGGCCTATCCACATCGCAGCATGATGCGAGCCTTGGGAGAGGCGAGGTTAGAGTCGGTAGTGAAATTGTTAGAAAGCGGATAATGTAACCACCTGCATTATACTGGGATATTCTTCACATAAAGGATATGAAAGTCCGACTATTTATGCCGCTGGCTTTTCAATTGGCGTTTTTATTTCTCTAATTGGAACTTTAGTGGATTGGAGAGCGGCTTGCGCGAGAAGATGGAAGCGAATTGCCAAGCGATTGGAATACCAACAAAACACTGTTTATCGCGGCATCTACCATTCGCCGTTACTCTTGGGATTCTGCCATATGTGACCAAGCTAGAGAAGTTCCTCCTCGCCGGGCTTACATCATATTCTGAAGTCAGCATATACCATGTTGCACAACTTGCATGGATTGCCGGGTTGATGTTGCCACAGGCGATGCGGGCGGCACTACTGCCTTATCTTGGAGAGGTCAGGGAACAGCCCAAGAAATTCGCAACGAGAGGGTACTAACCGCTCACCATTGGACACTGGTGCTGTACTGCCCGTAGGGTTGGTCGCTGGGCATCTGATCGTCTCATTCTCCGTTCCAAGGTTCTTTGATTCCGAATATGCCCAAGCGGTGGAAGTATTCGATATCCTACTTGCAGGTTGGGCCATTACATTACTAGCAATACCTTGGTACGTGGCCCTTCAAGCAGGAAATAATCCGTGGAGGTTCACATCTCTAATCGCATTAATTGTACTTACTGCAGCCATCTCGGGATGGCTATTAATTCCAGAACATGGGGTAATGGGTGCTGCTTGGGCGAGTGTGATTGGGTGTTCGATAATGCTCTCATGTTCCAAACTGCTTTGTGGAGATGATGAAGGGCTAACCGATGGTTTGGCGCTATTTTGTGTGGCAACGTGTTACCTATTGTCAATAGGCAGTCCTCTCGCTGCAATTGGATTGCTTACATTGATTCCAGCATGGAAGTCCATTGGCTTCCTACGCTCTCTAGACTACACTCTTGAGGAAGAGTGACTTGTTGGATATTTTGTAATCTGTCTTCAATTCCATCTGCAAGAGCTATGATTTCAGGAGGATATACTTCCATCCACTCATGCATATCTCCAACGTCGACTGCAACTACCGGGCAACCACAAGTAATCGCTTCCTTGGCAACTAGAGGCCCCGATTCACGAGTAGAAGTGATTAGACAGACATCAGCGGCTAACATTCGGTCCCAAACCATCGTGCGAGGTTGCTTTTTCAACGTAGTTATTCCTACTTTCCAGCCCCTAGTTTCCAGTTCTTCACCGACCCTCAATGCAAGCAGATGATTCTTTTCCGGGCGACGAGGGTCTGCGGGAAACAAAATATCGATTTTTGATTTTCTAAACCTTTTGACCGATTTTTTTATTGGTTTGTGCCATTCTTTATCGACATTAACATGGCATGGAATTGTTATAGAATCAAAACGAGAAAGAGAATTGGAAACTACAACTAATTTGTCAGAACAACGAGCAAGCATCTCGACCCTAGCACCTCTATGGTCGTTTAGAGCAACATCAAAGTCATGACCATGCACAACTGCAACCCAGGGTACTGAGTGGCGTTTTGCTATACTTTTAGCAGCATATGCCGCTGGCCATAACGTATGACAGATTACAATGTCTGGTTTCCAATTTGATTTGACTCGCGAGGTACTGAAAGCCGTAAACGATGGGAAATCAGGTAATTCCCAATGTCTTCTAACACTAACTTCAAAATCACCATGGTTGAACGTTTTTGGCGCCTTAGCAACCGCTTCCATCGTAGAACGTCTGGCTTCATTCATCCTAAGCATCCGGGGAAGTACGTTGAGGATGCGTACTTCATGGCCTAAAGAAGAGAGTAATTGTGCGTGATCGGAGACAAATGTTCCACGCGCCACGTTTTCAGGAAGTGGGAAAAGCCGGGTCACCAGCAGTATTTTCATTTTCAATCACTCTAGTGCTTGATGTATTACTGCAAGGTTATCTGCAACGCTTGCTTTATCATTAAAAAGTCCAGAACCAACTACGCAATTACCAACGCCCCAGTCTCTGAGCATTGCAATATTGTGAGCTTTTACTCCGCCATCCATTTGAATTTGTACCGGCCTTCCTCCAGCCGCTACTTGCATGTCGATTGCTTCTTTGAGTCTACGAACTTTTGATTCAACATTCGGAATAAATGATTGTCCACCGAAGCCAGGATTAACACTCATAATCAAAACCATATCAATTTCTGAAAGAACTTCTAGGGCTGCCTCAATTGGAGTTCCCGGGTTCAAAGTAACCCCTGCAGTTGCCCCTGCTGCACGTATTGCAGTCACGCATCTGTGTAAATGAGTCACTGCTTCAACGTGGACAGAGATGTGATTGCAGCCCGCATCGATATATTGCTGGAATGAGTCTTCAGCATTTGTTATCATAAGATGAGCGTCAAAGATTGGACCATTCCCAAGGGCTTTACGGAGTTTCGCAATTACGGGAGGGCCAAAGGTAAGATTTGGTACGAAATTACCATCCATTACATCCAGGTGCATCCAGTCTAATCCAGCGCTAACCGCCTCGCTACATGCCTTTCCTAGGTCAGCAAGATCCGCCGTTAATACCGATGGTGCAATAATCATCGATTACCCTCTCAAACACTGCGAGAAGGAGGTATCTCAAGAGTATTGGGGTGTAAGCAAACCCTCATATGAGGACCCCTTGACGGGGGTATAGGTGAGATGATGGGTTTAGTGAAGGCTGTCGGCGATGCTAATTTTGATGAAGCGGTTAATGCAGATGAATGGGTTTTGGTAGACTTCTGGGCACCTTGGTGTGGCCCATGTAAGGCTCTAGGTCCAATTCTTGAACAAGTCGCTGCTGATTCTCCAATTACTGTTGCAAAAGTAAACACAGATACTGATTCGATGAATGCTGCCAAACTTGGAGTTCGTGGAATTCCGGCTCTATTCCTTTACCACAATGGGAAAATGGTAGCAAATCAGGCAGGGATGGTTCCAAAGCCAGCTCTAATGAAGTGGTTAAATCAACATATGTCTGCCGAAGATTTCTGATTAATTCAGACTATCTTTTCTTCTTTTAGAAGCGCTTCCTACCTCTCTGAGGAATCTATCCCTCAGTGCTTCATGAAGCCACATTCCATCTTCTAATTCTACCAGCAGCCCATATGTGATTAGGCTCTCTGGGGGATTTCCCTCCCAGCCAACAGCGCTTGCAAGTTTTTCCCAAGGTATTGGGGAATCCGATACTGCGAGTGTTGCAAGGAGTTCGTGCTCCTCTTCTGGCATTTGAGTAATGATCTCTTCGTCTAAGAATTTCAGCCAATCCCCGTGGGTTGCTTGACCATATATTTCCAATAATTCAAGCGCCAGCGGATGTCCTCCTGTCACTCTGTGAACCTCTTCCGCTGGAGGGGGGCTGCCTTCCATATTGTCAACCCATGTTGAAATCTCTTCTACGGTCAGGCCCTGAAGTGGCAATTCTTCGACCAGTTTTCTGGTATGAACATCTCTACGGTCGTAAACATTTAGAGTTGTCCTTGAGATGAAAATTAAGCGGAGTGGTGCTTTTTTGGAAATATCAAGTAAAGCGCCCAGCAAGTCACGCGCTTCATCTAAAACGTGGTGGACATCGTCCAAAACGATTAGCCAATAAGGCGGCGGGCCACCTGCCTCGCCGGTAAACCTCTCTCTAATCGCTTGAGCGTCAGTAAGGTAAGCGAGTAGCCTTCTACGCCAAGCATCTACATCGAATTCCGCCCCAGGGGTTAGTGGCAATGTTTCCATCAACTGGTATGGGTCATGCTTGTCATCGACTCCGAATCTGTGAAGTAAAGATACTGCCAACCCCACTGCTTTATCCCATGGCTGGCATGGATACCAACATACTGATAGGTGGGGCATCTCGGTAACATTGGATGCTAACCAGTTAGAAACAAGGGTTGATTTCCCAATACCTGCAATTCCATGAATTACCATACAGGGGGAGCCTTTCTTGAACCAAGTATCCATTTGATAGCGGGTATCTATTCTTCCATGAACTGGCCTAGTTTGGGGGGGTGCGGTATGGTATGTAGCGTGCGCACCTGCAAGGAGTTTGAGTCGGCCAGGCGGTGGTAAATCGTTATCTGCGGATTTTTTTGTAACTAGACCAAAGCGTATGTCGCCAAAGGTTAGAACTCCTTCGTGTTGAGCATGAAGAAGAATATGTAAAACCGATAATTTGGCTTGTAGTCTGTGCGGGGCTAAGCCTGCTTCTATTTCCAGCAATTTCCCTTCATTATCGCGAATTAGTACCTTTGTTGAAGATAAAATTTCTAACCTCTTTTTGGCTTGAACTTTGCCTGTATCAGTTAACTGCCACGTTTTTTGACGGCGCTCATCGCCCCTTATCGTACGTGAATGTTCGCTGACCTGTTTGTTACGGAGTAAATCTCGCATAGCCCGGCTTACGTTAGGCGGGTGTTGGGCGCAGGCTTCTGCGATACCGGGTCGAGTTACTGCATTGGATACAACGAAGCGGTCGGCTTGTTCATCCTCTTCCAATAAATGAAGAAGTATACGGTCTTTTACCGCGATGTTCACTCTTGGAATATCGCCTGACACACACTTCCCTGAATGGCATATCATTCAACAATTCCCCTATATTGTACAAAAAAAGCTATGAACAAATATACCGCAAAGCCTTTTGTAAGTAACATAACCGACCTTCATGTCAAGCACCACGCGGCGCGCTTTACTTCTGTCGCTCCTGATGTTCTCTATGAGCGGTGTTGCATTAGCATCTGGCGCAGATACCGATGGTGATGGCGTTGACGATTCGATTGATGATTGCCTGTATGCACCAGGAAATTCTACCCTAGACAGAACCGGATGTCCTGACCGTGACGGCGATGGAACTTCTGATTTTAATGATGGATGGACCTCTAACAACCCAAATTTTGCAACCGATGTTGCAGTAACTCAAAATTATGATTTCAATGGCGTAGACCATTCGCCTGACGGAGAATATATCGCAAGTAGTGATGAAAATGGATATTTACGTATTTGGAATGCAACAACAGGTATCAATTTCTTGTCATTAAATGTTGGAGGAACTCTCTCTAGTGTTTCATGGTCTGGAGATGGAGCTTACATCGGCGTTACCAAAGATGATGATACCGCTAACATATATTATGCAAATAACCTATCAAGCGTCCACGGATCTATCGATGCAGATGTCGGCGGAGGAGATTACACCTATGACATTGATTTGTCCCCCGGCGGAGATATGGCTGCAATTGCTATTGGAAGATCAGGAAATGGCGGCACTAGTGGCGTTGTTAGAATGATAAATATGACCGATGGCTCAGTACTTCAGAATTTGAACCCTGGAGGAGAAGACCGGTTCGAATCTGTTGCCTTTTCACCATCTGGCGGCCATTTGTTAATTGGAAGTAGCGGCGATTTTTATGTGGTCGAAACCACAACTTGGTCGACCGTTAGGTCGGAATCTGCTCCAAATGCTGAGGTTCAAGCAGTAGATTGGTCCCCCGATGGGAAACACCTTGCAATTTGTGAAGGTTGGGACGGCAATGGTGCAACTATTCGTTTGTATGCTGCAGGTTCGTGGACTCAAAAATGGAGTAAGTCAATTTCAACATCCTGCTTAGCTACTGACTTTTCACCAGATGCAACCCAAGTTATTTTCGGCATGTCCTGGTATCAGGCCGATGGAGCTATTTCGCGAATATATGATGTCTCAACTGGAAACCAAGTCGACCTCTTGGCACAAGCAAGACCGGGTAATTGTCAATCTGGAAATGGCAATACTTGCGGACAATCAAATGGGCTATCATGGTCTCCAGATGGTTCACGGATTGCTCAGGCATTCGGAAGAAATAATGAAGGATTTTACATCTGGTTCGCAGACCTAGACCCCGACAATGATGGATGGAATACTTCAGACCAAGGGGATGGGCGAAGTGATGCATTCCCTGATGATGGCACCCAATGGAATGATTCCGATAACGATGGTTTTGGAGATAATCCACTACCTGCATACAAAGGTGATGCTTGCCCAAATACCCCAGGCACCAGTTATCAAGACCGATTTGGTTGCCCTGATGTAGATACCGATGGGTACTCAGATGATGGTGATGCGTTTCCAAATGATAATAGTCAATGGGCTGATTCTGATAGTGACGGATATGGCGATAATTACTACTATGATGTAGTACCATTTACAGAATGGCACACCAACCAACTAGGGGATGCCTTCCCGATGAATCCAACCCAATGGAACGACACAGATGGCGATGGGTACGGAGATAACTATGATGATTCATCTTGGACTGATATCCGTCCAACTGACGACCCAGCGACCCCCGATGAGGACGAAAGTTGGCCAGGATGGTATGATTCGCAAGCGACTCAGGTCGATAAATTCCCACTTGACAGATATCAATGGACAGATAGTGACGGAGACTGGATAGGTGATGAGCCTAATTCTCCACGCTCTGATGGCTGCGTAAATACATGGGGAAATTCTTCTGAAGATCGCCTAGGTTGTGAAGACAACGATGGTGACGGATGGTCAAATCCTACTCCGGATTGGCTAGCTCACCCTGATGGTGATGCGGATTCATTCCCTGATGACCCAACCCAGTGGCGCGATAGTGACGGTGATGGTTTTGGAGACAATACCAGCGGTATTGACCCGGACGAATGCCCAGGAGAATACGGCACTTCTTCGATTGACAGGGTTGGATGCCCTGACGCTGATGGCGATGGATGGTCTAACGCAGGAGACCCATTCCCTACTGATGGAACTCAATGGGAAGACCGTGATAATGACAACTACGGAGATAACCCTCTAGGTAACAACGCCGATGTATTCCCTGATGATTCAAGCCAGTGGGCCGATAGTGATGGCGATGGATATGGAGATAGACCTGTTTTGCCAAATGGTGACTTCTTCCCTAACGACCCAACACAGTGGAGTGACTTTGATGGTGACGGGTTTGGAGATAATACAGAGGGAAATAAAGGAGACCAGTGTCCTGAATTATTCGGTCAATCTACAATTCCAGCAGCACGTGGCTGCCCTGATACTGACAACGATGGAGTAGTAGATCCATTCGATGCATTCCCTGAAGACTTCTATCAGCAAACCGATAACGATGGTGATGGATGGGGCGACAATCAAGCTGTAACAAATGGCGATGAGTGTCCTGAAGAGTTCGGAACTAGCACCAACAATTCAAGGCAAGGTTGCCCTGATTCTGATAATGATTCTTGGGCTGATGTAGATGACGAATTCCCTGATGACCCCCTGCAATGGAAAGACATTGATTTAGACGGATGGGGTGATAATTATGGCTGGGAGAATTACACGATAGCCGATGAACAAGAAGTTGGGAATTTGATTACGGTCAGAAACCAGTGGGGAGATGCATTTCCTACCGACCCAAGCCAGTGGTCAGACACCGATGGTGATGGATTTGGAGACAATAATACTGGACGTCGCGCTGA
Source organism: Candidatus Poseidoniaceae archaeon (assembly GCA_949373265.1). The sequence goes on from CASICT010000026.1 coordinate 13,243, forward strand.
TTCATTCCCTGTACGTGCCACTCAATGGGCAGATACTGATGGTGATGGGTACGGAGATAACCAGAAACTCGGTTCTTGGCAACCCGATGAATGTGAATTGAAATATGGTGAATCATATGTTGATTACTTCGGTTGTACCGATACTGATGGAGATGGAGTTTCGGACCAAACAGACCCTTGCCCGTATGATGCTGAAATCAGTCAAGGACTGACCAGTCAAGTTACTTGTGCGAACTATAATGATGCTGACGATGATGGCATTCCTGATGAATTTGATTCGGATTATGCCAAAGGCTCCGGTGATGAGGGATTACAAATTTCGGGAGATGTGCTAGTACTAATTGGATTGGCCGTATTCTTGATGGCTGTTATTTCGGTGGCTATGATAGCAAAGCAAGCCGGCCGACGTAAGGCTGCATACAGCCGTAATGAGGAGATGAAAGTTTCATCAATGTTCCAAGAAGAAGAGACTCGAAAGCAAGAGTGGATTGACTACTATGTTAACCAAGGTGACACTGCGAAAGCAATGGAACTTGGATGGACAGCTCCTGCTGCAGTTCCACAGTGGCAGCAACACCAGATTGACCAAGAACAGGCTGAACAGCAATCAATACCGACAATGTTCAGTCTTGATGATTTGTGATCAGAACTTCTGAGTTCTCGCCTTTTCTCTACGGGCGCTTTCTGCTAAACTATCATCGAATGCCAAGAATTCTAGTGAATCCCATTTCTCACTATCATCCAATGCATTGAGTGCTTCATTGTTTGACAATAACTCCTCAATCGTAATGAATGACGGATTTCGCCCATTTTCTAGTTTATATTGATGGCCAGGCAATACTATCCACTCACTAGGTAATGTTTTCAAATAATCTCTAAGATAAATCAATGAATCCTTCTGTGCGTTAATATCCCCTCCGAAGAGGTCTGTTCGGCCACACCTCCCCAGAAACATACAATCACCGCTAACAACAACTCCTTCGCCGGTAAATGTCATGTGGCCGGGAGTATGGCCAGGAGTACAGTGGGCCTCGATTTCTAACATGCCGATTTTATGCTTAACCGATGTATTAGCATCATTGGTCCACTCATGATTTGAAGGTCCATTCCAACCTCTTAATGACTCATCCCTATGCACCCAAACCTGTTTGTCTTCTAAGCCTTCAACGCCTTTAGAATGGTCCCAGTGTGAATGTGTTAGCCATACTTGTTCTAATTCCCAGCCATTGGTTAAACATACATCTAACCAATATTTTGAAAAGAACGGGTCGATGATGACTGCTTTGTTTGTTTTTCTACAAACCAACAGGTGGTTAAGATTGTCCCATTCGCCCAACTGCGCTTGTAAAACAAGCATTTTTGCGGTTTCCAATATGCGCTCTGCCATCTTCGCTCACCAATTCCATGGACCGCATCACTTCTAAGTGATGACACCCATGGTTTACCATGAGCAGAGAGCGTATGCTGGCGGTGTTACTAGCCGGGCTGCTTTTTGCAATGGCGCCTACAGCTGTAGCGGACCCCTCAGATGTTAACCTTGATGCTAGCCTCGTAGAGGCTCCGCTGAAGGGTTGGTATTCGTCGGGAGATATTGTGGAGGTATCTGCAATTTTATCGAATACGGGAGATCAGATTAGTATCGAGAGCGATCCTTCGTGTAATGAAGTTCTGAGAGTTTGGAGTGGCGATTCGATTGTCGTTGATGGAACATTAAATTGCCTTGGCCATAGCAGAGGAATAGACCTAGATGCAAGGTCATCTACAACTCTGGATTCTCTTTATTGGGACTTGACTGACTCCGAGGGGCAATTTGTCCCTTCAGGAGATTATGCAATCGAGTACATAATTGTGGGTGAGGGGTTGTCCTCGACCATAGACATTCACGTTCAGACACCGTTTAGTGTGCCAGAAGGTCTGGAGATGGAAGTTATCCTAACCGCGCGTGACGGCGTCCATGCTGAAGCAAGCCCTAGTATCATAACAGTAAGATTACATAACAACTTGAATGAAGAGATGGCACTAAACTTCGGAGATTGTAGATTAGTAATCAACTCACAGTTGATTGATTCATGTGGACCAGATACACTCTCTTCAAACGAGATTGTTACAATTTATCAGTATTCAGTTATTCTAGAAGAAGGAGAGAATACTATTTCTGCCGCACTTGGAGATAATGTTCTTTCACAAGAGGTTAGTCTAAATGTAGTTCAAGACAATGACCAATCAGTAAGTACTGGCAATCTTGAAGATTTTACTCTGAGTATTGTTTTGGAAGGTGAACCGTCTTTCGGAGAATCAGATAGTCTTGATTCTGAAATCAGCCTTTCAAATCAAGGAGAAACGGAGATTACTCTTGATTTTACTACCTCCTGCCGAGCTGAAACTTGGGTTGTTAATTCGGCAGGCGAAGTCATCATGGACTCTCGCAGGCAAAAGGAATGTACTGAACTCGAGAGTCAGAACCTAATCTCACCTGGTAGCGAAAGAAGTTATTCTCAACCTAATTGGTCATTTACTGGAATTGATGGTTGCAAAGTAGCCCCTGGTGAATTAATGGTAGTAATGGAAATTCCAGAACATGATTTATTCGAGACTACTTTAATCAATTTGAGCCGTAGTAGTTCTTCTAATTGTGAAAGTGAAACTATGCAAATAACTGCAGAACTCTCAGGAGAAGATTTACTCACTGTAAATCCAGAAATAATTAGTACGGCTGAAGATGAAATCATCTGGCTATCGACTTGTGTATTAGAAACTAAATTGGTTGGTTCTGAAGGCGAGATTGATGCGAAGTTATCGCAATGTGACGAGAAAGAAGGAATTACAAAACGCTTTACAAATCTAGATTTGGATGCATTAGTATTTGATATGACTAACCTAGAAGAAGGCCAGTATTCACTATACTTCGAAAGCGTTAGCGAACCATTTGTAGAGTCGTCTATGAGTTTTGATTGGCCGATAATTGTTGATGAAGAAATTATTTCTAACGATGATTCTGATGACGAGGAAGAAGTTTTGACTTCACGTTTGGCAATAGGAACTTGGAGTTCGACCAACACTGAAGAAGGCTTGTGTTGGTTACTGAACTCTCCTGATGAGGGAATTATCACTCTAGCCGGCTCGTCAGCATTATTATCTTGGACCCCCGAACTCGGAGCTACTGGAAAATACTTGGTTCACGATTCCGAATCTACTTTGCAATGCTCGGGTTTCGCAGCAACTGCGATCATTATCGATGAAGTGTATAGCCAGCAATCCATGACTTCGGACGAAACGGATTCACAAGAAACCGATACACCAACAATAATTGAAAATCAAGATGATGAAATTAACCCAATCGTAGTTACTGTTGGCGTTGTTGTTGCAAGTGGCGGGATTTTCTCATTATTGGTTGGTTTAATTGCAACTAATGAGGGTTGGAGAATACCAGCTACTAGCGCTGGATTATGGTTTCTTGGCCTAGTAGGCCGTACTAGTGAAACGAGTGATGGTCGCTATCAAAGAGGTCGAATAATGGGCTATTTAACTGCAAATCCTGGTTGTCACTTCCGTGCCCTAATGGCTGCACTCGAGATGTCTAATGGCCAAATTACACACCACCTAAAGGTGCTAGAGGATGAAGATGGAATTTGGAGACGGTCAGATGGGCGTCTTGTTCGGTTCTATCCATTCACTTCCAACCTCCATCCGGGTATTATTGAAGATGAGTTACCTTTGCCCCCACTATCTCCTGACCCAAATAGCCTGCAGGGTAAGATTCTGAGATTGCTTGATGATGATGGCACAATGAAGAAGTATCCCACACAGGCAGAACTAGCGCATCGCCTCGATAGATCTCAGCAATTAGTAAGCCACCATCTTCGAACTCTACAGAAATTTGGACTTGTTGAAAAACGCAAGATGGGCGTTCGCAACAGATACAGTTTGACTCGAGAGGCAGTGTTCCTTCTCGATACGACTGAGGTATGATTTCGCAGATGGATTCAAGGCCATTGTATCATTCGACAGTTCGCCCCGTAGGGGCGATGAGGGACTTCGATGTCGGAATATATTCCACAAGCAACTGAAGAGTCTTGGCAAAATGCTTGGGATGATGCGAATCTTTTTCACGCTGAATTACAAGAAGGAAACCCTACTTTTTACTGTCTTGAAATGTATCCTTATCCCTCGGGTAAGATGCACATGGGCCATGTCCGTAATTATTCAATTGGAGACGCAGTAGCCCGCTATAAGCGCTTAATGGGCTTTGATGTATTGTACCCAATCGGCTTCGATTCTTTTGGCATGCCTGCAGAAAATGCAGCTATTGCTGAAGGTGGCCACCCCCATGATATAACCGAGAGAAACATGGCATCCATAACACAGCAAATCAAACGGATGGGCTTTTCTTATGATTGGCGAAGGCTGGTCAAAAGTCACGACCCGCAATATTATCGCTGGAATCAATGGTTTTTCCTGAAGTTTGTTGAAAACGGTTTGGCTTATCAGGAATTTGCGCCCGTAAATTGGTGTAATTCTTGCAATACAGTTCTAGCAAATGAGCAAGTAAAGGCCGGACGCTGTTGGAGATGTAATGGCCCTGTAGTTCAAAAAGAAATGAGTCAATGGTTCCTTAATACCACTAAATATGCTCAAGAGTTACTTGATGGATTAGAAACAATTGATTTCCCAGAGAATGTCAAGGCTCTGCAGCAAGACTGGATTGGTCGATCAGAAGGTGCAGAAATTGAATTTGCAGTCGAAGGCCGAGATGAAAAAATTAGGGCTTTTACCACTAGACCAGACACTCTTTTCGGAGTAACATTCGTAACACTAGCCCCTGAACATGAATTGGCGCAATGCTTGGTTGAATCAACGCCATATGAACAAGATTGGAAGTTACTACACGATGAAGTTGTAGCCATGAGTGAATTTGACCGTATCAAAAATATGGGTAAGAAGAAAGGAGTCCCCACCGGTGCTTTCGCTATACATCCTCTAACTGGTGAACGCGTCCCAATTTGGATTGGAAACTTCGTAATAGCGTCATATGGAACTGGTGCTGTAATGGCAGTTCCTGGCCACGATGAACGTGATTTTGAATTTGCAAATAAGTATGATATCCCGATTAAACGCGTATTGGTAATGTCCCAACAAGGTAATGCTGATGATACTCTTGAAGCCGCTGAATCTGATATTGGATGGATGGTTAACTCTAGCATAGATGGCTTTGATGGCCTGTATGGAGATGAGGCTAAAGCTGCAGTCTGTGCTGCTCTTGAAAAAATCGGTATGGGTAATAGCACAATTAATTGGAAAATTAGACCATGGCTAGTTAGTCGCCAAAGATACTGGGGTACTCCTATTCCAATTATCCATTGTGATTCATGTGGCGCTGTTCCTGTTCCTAAAGAACAACTCCCGGTTGAACTGCCAAGGGATGTTGTCTTTGATGGAAAAGGCAATCCATTGGAATCTAGTTCGTCATTCTGTGATGTTGATTGCCCATCATGTGCTAAACCAGCAAGAAGAGAAACAGATACTATGGACACATTCGTAGATTCTTCTTGGTATTTCTTGCGTTACACAGATGCTATGCAGGATGACATTTGTTTCAATCCAGATGTCGCTAATAATTGGATGAATGTTGACTTCTATTGTGGCGGTATCGAACACGCCCAGATGCACCTCATCTATGCCCGGTTCTGGACTAAGGCACTACGAGATATTGGTCTTCACGATATTGATGAGCCATTCAATGAACTATTGTGTCAAGGAATGGTAAACAAATCTGCACCTTGGTGCGATTCATGTGCAATTACCCTCAATGTATCGCATTCTGGCAAGAACTGCCCACACTGCAGTTCTGTATTGAGTGAGAGGAGTGCTAAGATGAGTAAGAGTCTTGGCAATACAGTCTCGCCAGAAGAGATGATAGAGATGTATGGTGCTGACACTGTTAGATTGTTCATTCTCTTCGCCGCTAACCCTACTGCTGGTATGGATTGGTCTGATTCGGCTTTGGCAGCCAATTACCGGCAGATGGTACAATTGTATGGCATGCCTGAGGCTATTCTATCGTGGAATGGGGCTGCAAGTAGCATAGACTTGTGGATGAAAGCGCGTCTAAAGCAGAGGTGCATTCAGTGGCAAACCGCAATGGATAATTATGATCTACGTGGCGCTGTTGATGCAAGTCACTTTGATTTGGTCAAAGATATCAATTGGTATCGTAGGCGCGGTGGAGATAACCCTTCAGTCGGTAAAGAAATTCTAGAAGTTTGGACACATATGATTTCAATAGCCACTCCACACCTCGCCGAAGATTGGTGGAAGATGCTTGGAAATACTGACTTAGTAGCAGGTAGAGTTTTCGATACACCTGGCGATTTGGTTCCTGAAGAGTTATCCGCCCTTGATGCTGAAAACTATCTACGTTCATTCCTTGAGCAGGCTAGAAAGGTTGCAAAGGTCGCAACTAAACATATTGGAGGAACCCCTGAGAGTGCTGTTGTACATACCTCTCGCCCTTGGAGAAGAGAGTTGGCTCAGGCTGCGATTTCGCACTTAGAATCTGGACATAGCATCAAGACATTTGCTGGTAAACTAGCAACTCTTCCGTTTGCACAAGGAGAAAGGCGTGGCGATGTCATGGCATTCTGGGGTAAGAGAATGTTGCCACAGGTATTCAAGTGGTCAGACGATGAAAAACGAATGATTAGTGATTCACTCGATGAAGGAGTTATCCTCAACGCGGCTTCCCAATTCATCTGCAACGATTTGGGTATTTCCAGTATCGTGATTGAAAGTGGTGAAGCCGACATCGGCAGAAGTAGTACTGCTGTCCCCTTGGCTCCGACCGTCGTTTACAGTTGATTGTGGCTGTACGTTTGGAATAATTTTAGCAGGATTTGGTTGCTTAGGCCTTAGTGTTATGAATAATGCAACCACAATCAAAATACCGGCTATTGAGAATAGTATCCAAGTTAGTGAAGATTCGCTTTCTGTATCTGTTCCTGACTGTGATTCACCTTCATTCTGGCTCTGTACTTTACAACCTGTTGAAGATACAATTTCACCAGGAGGCGTTGTTGGACACAAATCATTGAGATTGTGCACGCCATCTCCATCGTCATCTAATTCTATTCCTGAACAACCATTTACGTCCACTTCCATATCTAGAGGAGTATACTTACAGTCATCAGATGTATCTACAACTCCATCATTGTCATCATCAGAATCTTCTGTAGAATCAATGCATCCATCTCGGTCGAAATCCATTCCATTTCCGGATACTCCAATGTATCCACGTGGACAAAAGTCGATAGAATCCTGTATGCCATCTGAGTCGTCATCGCTATCCTCTCTATCGTCATGACAGCCGTCGCTGTCGTGGTCGTAGCTACTGTTCCAGTTTATTTCTCCAAGAGAGCAGTCATCTGATAAATCAAGAACATTATCTCCATCGTCATCTGCATCTCTATCTTCATCGCGACAACCGTCTTGGTCATGGTCGATATCATGTTGGCTCTCCCAGGTAAAGGAGTCTCTGGCACAATTGTCCATAACATCGATTATTCCATCACCATCTGTATCGGTCTCACAAGCATCTCCAATTCCATCGCCGTCTAAATCTGCTTGGTCATCATTGATACTAGGGCACTTGTCTAATTGATCTACGAAACCATCGCCATCAGAATCTAAATCCTCACAGCCATCTTGATTCTCATCATTTTCAATTGTTGAAACCCAGCCAACTGGCCCTTCCGGGCACACGTCGTAAGAGTCTAGGATTCTATCTTCGTCATCATCAAAGTCCTCAGTAGCATCTCTGCACCCATCACTATCATGGTCGGTATTAGGTGCTGAAATCCATCCGGTTTCCCCCGGTGTACAATCATCCCAATCGTCACCAACCGAGTCCCCATCATCGTCATCATCACACGGGTCCCCATACAAGTCGCCATCTGTATCTTGCTGGTCCGGATTAGCAATTCTAGGGCAATTATCTGAGCCGTCTACCAATCCATCTGAATCTTGGTCTCTAGCATAACTCCAGAATGCAATATCGCTTCCCCCGATTGAATTAATTGTAAAGTTGGACATTTGTGCAGTCTCCTGAATGTGCATCCCAATAGTTGGAGATTCGTTATCTCCTAGTTGTATCGATCTAGCGGTGTCATCGCCAGATCCTCCTGCAGATACAGCCCAAGTCCAATCTTTGTTGGAATCAATTTGTCCGACAAAAACATCTCTCTTGTCACCGCTAGAATCACGGTCAGATAAACTGTCTAAACCTAAACTAACCGTGGAGGTGTAAGTTCCCACAACTAAAGCGTTATCTCGAGAATCGAGGACTATTGATTCGATACTCTCCCAACCCCCACCTCCTGAATTGTTTACATCTTCCCAGACTCCGTTAGTGGTGAGTGTTGCATAGAATATATCCCACCATCCATTAGATGTGACGTTGATAAAACCAAATGTTGCTGTCTTCTCGAACTGGCCCACAACATGGACTTTCCCGTCACTATCTATTGCACAATCATTAGACCAGTCATCTCCTGAACTACCTGCATAGGTTATCCAAGTGAAATTACCACCTCCGTCTAATTGAGATACAAAAATATCTGCTTCTCCAACCGAATTATACTCCGCCTCGAAGCCGGCAAGTAATATTCCTACGAATGTACCTGTGACGTGAAGATACCCGGTGTCCGAGTAGCACATTCCTCCAAATGGTTCGATACCAGAAGGACTTGTAATTCCATTAGTCCACAATAAATTTCCATTCTCATCATAATGAAGCAGAGCTAAACTCAATCCATTATCACCCGAGATTATAACACTCTCTACTTCGATTGCACCTCTGTGAAATATCCCAACTGATATCCCGCCATTAGGGCTTATTGAAACGTCGAATGCTGAAAGGTCATTTTCATTGGAAATAGTTCTAACCCAAATCGGGTTTAACGTGTCGCCAATGTAAGAAAACCGACCAATAAAGGCGTCGCCTTCACCCTCTTCGGTCTCTTTTTCTAGTGTCAATGAACTACTGATGTTCATCTGACAGGCTGCCCCTGCCGTACCTAAACAGAAATGGCCTGCAAGAATAATATCTCCTGAACTGTGTAACGCTATAGCATCGATGCCATCGGTGCCTAATCCTCCGAATCCGAAACTAGAGGTCCAGTTACCATCGGAATCCATTTTGGCAACAAATATGTCAATATCTCCGCTAAGTCCTGTTGCTTCAATTCCATCTTCTCCAAATATTATATTCGAAGTAAATTGGCCTGCAACTATTATGCTATTATCATCTAAGACTACATGGCCTGCGAGTGAATCTTCTTGGAACCCTCCTGCAGATTGTACCCATCCTAAGGGCTGTTGCTCTTCACCATCTGCTGAAACAAATGGAACTAGCAAAATAGATACCATTGCCATTACGATTAGACGACGCATGAGTTGCCATCATCATCTCTCACTTGAAATGATGTATCTTTCGTCCGCAATATCAATGCTATGCCAAGAATTGGCCACCTTTATGGGCAAGGCTTTCAATCATACTGCAAGGGTGGAAATGCCGGCTGAAAATGTTAAAGAGGCTTTGATTTTATTAAGAAACCCTAGCACTTGGCCTGATTGGAATAGAGGTGCTAAAAGTATGCTTGCGACTAATGCAGAGACGCTCGATGAAGGAGACCACCTTGCCATCCACCAGATGATCAAAGGAGGGTTGATAGAAGTCAGGTGGCTTGTAAACTCAATTAGGGAAGGTGAGGGTTTCTGTGAAATTGAATTATTGGGCCAAGGTCAGAGCAGAAACGAGCGCCCAATTGGTAAAGGATTGGATAACCTCAGAATTTGTATAACATTTCTAACTCAAGAAGATGGGGGTATTGAAGTGCATTCAAGTTGTGAAGTTTCAAGATTAATGTCGATCTTTGCAAATCGGATTAATGCTTTTATGAAATCTCAAACACAGCAGTTACTCGATGACCTATCTTCGCTAAAGTGAGCCGGTGTATCTATGGAGCGTGGGCGTGTAGACAATTTATGGCGGGCGGCGATAAAAGCAACAGTTCTCGCCGGAAAGGCAAGAGTTCCTCAAAACCACGCCGTTATGGCGGAACTGCAAAGTCGACCCTGATAGAGCGTCATGCTGAATTTGATACTGCAGCAAAATCTTCGGCTCGTTCTCGTTTTGAAACTAAACCAAGGCCGATTGGCATTCCCGCTGATGTTGAAGAGCCAAGGCTTTTCTCGTTTGAATGGCCAAATAAACCAGTGCTGCTGAAGACCGAATCTTCACTAGCATCAAAGGTTGTTCGAAAGGGCGAATTTGGCTGGCTACCTGATAAAAGAGTTGCAGAAATTGGAGAGATGGTAGATAATCTCGATATGACATTAGACCAGGCTCTTTCGCTAAGAAGTGCACTTCTGCAACAAAAAACAGTATATTCACATGGCCAATTGCAATCTCGTGGAAAGGCGTTAGTAAGGTTGTATAGAGAAGGTATGGGGATTGTTGATTTGTCAAAGCGTTTTGATTTTCCACCAATGAATATCTTCAGATTAATCTTGAAAGAGATGGGTTGGTCCAAATCTCGAATCAAGGAAACCTTGCGCTCACCATCAAAATTCAAAGAGAGAGAGCGCAATGAATTTGAAGCCGCTGAAGCCGCTGATCGGGTAAGTAATGTAGACCAATCTGAAACTCATGTAAGAGCAGATTTATTCGAGGAAATTCTTGCAGACTGGTTTGAAGATCAGGGTGTCCGTATTCGAAGACAACCTGAGATGGTAAAGGAACAGATGAAGGAGCATGGGCGGCCGATAAATACGCCAGACCTGTTATTCCTAGACCATGTAGAAATTAATGGTGAACCTGTTGCTTGGATTGATGCTAAGCACTTCTATGGTGCAGATGTAGATTTTCAAAGAAAGAAGATTACGAAACAGGCGAATCGATATGTTGACTCTTGGGGCCAAGGTGCTCTCGTATTCCGACATGGGTTCTGCGAAAACGTTCACATTCCGGGCACAGTATTACTCGATTGTGGCCCGTTGGATTTATCGCCACTAAACCGAATTACTGAAGAATAGTCTCCCTTACTCCCAAACCAATGCTTCTTAGATGAGATGCTATTTTATCGAAATCGGGATTAGTGCCTAGTTTCTTTGGAACTATTATCAATGAAGTCCCAAGCATGCACAGATGACAACTCATTGAGTTGTCTGATTGTTCTAATACAGCGTGGAGTAACTTAGCACGTTCTGTCTCTTCCAGTAACCCTGATTCTAAAGCGAATTGGTCCGCCTCTTCAAGGAGTATTGGCCAAACGTTGTGATTCCATTCATGCTGCTTTAATCGATTTACAGCAGACTCCCCTGCTTTGGTTATTTTTGACTTCCACTCTGTGTCATCGATGTAGTTCGAAGTGTGTTTGCCCCCATCAGGGTCCCAAACCAATAGAGCAGGGCACTTCACATCAAATCCAAATGCCTTACCTGGAAATGGAGGACTTCCTGGAGTTACACGTAGTTCACATCCACCTGCCCATAATCCAAGAATATCTCCTAATCCGCCTGAATATTTTCTTTCTAGCCGGTGAGATAAACGCGCTAATTGCCCCTCATCTCCACAATTGAACAACTCACCCAATGCTAAACTTACAGCTAGAAGACCGGCTCCTGACATTCCAAATCCTTGAGAAACTGGTAATTCTAAATCAACTTCAATTTCAACTGGGGATTGAACTTTGAAAAGTTCACGAAAAGATTCTAACATATCGGTGTACAAGCCGTGAACATCTTGAAATGGTGTTCCATCCATTGATGTGACCGTTATTTTATCAGGCCCTTTGGGTATCATTTTGGCTGTCGCTTCAACACCGTCTTCTAAGCAGAAACCAGCACCGCGTGAGCCTTGATTACGAGCAAGTAATAACTTGGAATGAATAGAAAATAGTAGGGTCACATGGCCCCCTACTTGCACCGTAACTTCATTCATCATACTGACGCTAGAGTGCTTAGGTCATCATGCTTCTCCAAAAAATGGGAAGTATGAGTGGGGTCTAATCATGCGAAGGCTGTATCGACTTCACCAGTAATCTTCTCAAAGCGAGAAACAAGTTCAGCGCATGCCTGGTTGAAGACTTCTTCAGGTGAAAGCGCACCATCAGATTCGAATGAAAAGATGTATTCACCATCGATATCTTCCATTGTGATTGCACTATCGAATGCTTCGTCACGTCCGGTTCCATATCCAACTTGGTGTAATGCACGCTCAAGGTCCAATACTGAGTCGACATCTGAGCATTCTTTGTTTGTGAATAACTTTGGAGTAATTGCACGGCCAGATTTTGAACTTAGGTCTAGATCGAACAGAACATTTGCTTTCTTTGGTTTGTTAAGAATAGCTTTCTGACGAGGCTGGAATGTAACTGCTGCCGCAGGACACCACTTTGCATGTTCTCGGCCACGGCCAAGAGTTGCATATGCATACAACTCGAGGTATTGTCCGCTAGAAAGTATGGTCAGAGGAATTCTTGCATGTTCTTCCTTAATCTGCAACTTTGTTTCTCCAAGAACATTCAAGTCGCCAGCATATACTGTCTTGAATTGTTCATCGGTATCAGAATTTGGTCCACGAATAGATAGGTGGTAAATAATCTGTGAAAGAGGGGAACCCCACTGGTCTTCAGGAAGGTTTTCGTTGTTAGGGTCCTCTTCAGGAAACTTGAATTCTTCAAGGAATGTTGGGACTGGAACCATAGCTAGGCGGTGCGCCAATACTTCATCAGGCAGAACGTTGACTGATTCTATGATTTCTCCTTTGTTATCTTGAGTTACTCCTTGCTCGAAACGAACCTTGGTGATTGCCATCTTAGGTACATCTGCAAGAATTGCACGGCGTAGGCTGTTTACCTGTGCCGCATTTGTCTTTGACAGAATAATACGAATCTTGTTACCTTTTGGCCAACCATCAACAATTTGCGCCTTCATTTTAAACACCTCAGAATATCAGACACGGCGTCCACGACGTCCGCCTTTCTTCTTTGTACCATCGTGAGCAATAGGAGTGACGTCCTCGATACGAGTAACTGTAACTCCAGCACGAGTTAGGGCACGGATTGCAGCTTGTGCACCAGGCCCGGTACTGTTTGCTTTGTTACCACCAGGTGCACGATACTTGACGATAACTTGAGTGAATTCTCTTTCTTTTAATTGATCGGCCATACGTTCTGCTGCACGTGTTGCAGCGAATTGTCCACCTGAATCTTTTGAGGACTTTACTACCTGTCCACCTGAACAAGTTGCGATAGTTTCTGCACCGGTTAAATCGGTAGCAGTCATTAACACATTGTTGTAACTAGAGAAAATGTTGATTATTGCCTTACGCATCACTTGTCGCCTCCTTCTGTAACTGTGTCTTCTGCTTTAGGTGCTTCAGCAGCAGATTCTTTCACTACCTCGGCATCAGCCTTAGTTGCTTCAGGATCAACTTCTTCCTCTGCGTATTCAGCAGATTCACGAACACCAAGGATTGTCTGGCGGATTACGTGGTTCTCATCATTCAAGTTGGAGCGAGGATGGTAGCAAATTAACTCTTCCTCGTCGCGCTGAACTGGGTATGAAGGAATTGTAACCTTCTGGTCGCCGATACAGATTTGTCCATGGGTTACTAGTTGGCGAGCCTGCTTCATTGAGCATGCAAGGCCTTTGTAGTAAACTTGAGCTTGGAGACGGCGGTTAAGGATGTCTTCTGCAGATAGAGACAGTATGTCGTCAAGAATTGCATCGCTAGCAATAAGTCCCTTTCTGTTAAGCGACGCTAACAAAGCATCCTTCTCACGTGAGTAGTGACCCTCTGATGTATCAACACGGCCAATCAACTTCATTGCTTGACCACGAATACGACGTAGAGCTGATTTGGACTTCCAAATTTCAGTCATGTTCTTTAGACCGTGATTTGCTTGAATAGCATGTTCTTCTTCGATTCTGTCAGCCTTCCATGGATGAGGAGGGGTGTCGTACTTAGAGCGAGCAAATTTTGGATGTCCCATTTCTAATTCCTCCTATCACTTTTTGCGCTGAACTCCAAGAGTCAGTCCGAAACGGCCATTGGAACGACCGCGCTGTCCACGTACCTTGTGTCCGCCAGCATGGCGTACTCCACGGTAACACTTGATTGAACGAAGACGGGAAATATCATCTTCGTGGGTGAGTTTGAGTTCCTGTCCAGACAGGTGAAGTTCGTCGCCGGACTCTAGGTCACGTTGACGGTTTAGCATCCATAATGGGACATTTTGAGCGTAACTCTCGATAGCCACTCTCAGAGTTTCTTGCTGAGTTACATCGAGATGGCCCGCCTTCATGCCAGGTTCGAAGCCTGTAATGGTGCAAATATTTGCAGCAGTTCGGTCCCCAACACCACGAACTGCGGTTAGTGCGGTCCCTAGAGGTTTGAGACCGTCGATATCGGTGTCAGCCATACGAAGCATGTAGGAGAAGTCTTCTCCCAATTCCTGATCATTTGCCATGGTAGTTCACCTGTTAAACGCGTACAACATGATGTCGAGCGACTTTGCGACAAACAACCCCTATATCAAGACCGCGATTACTCATTCGCGAGACTGCGCCACGAAAGTGTGGTTTTGAAAAAATGCTGTTCGCAGTGCTTAGAGCCATCTTAGGAGATTAAACACAACAGTAACATCGAATCTTCGGGTTGTTTGGCGACGAAACCGATGTGGCTTCCCCCCCTAGCCGTAAGTTGCCGGTCGATGCTCCCTTGGAGCCTAGGTTGTAGTTCTGGTTCTAGCGAGACCCGAAGGGTCAGTTTACCAAACCCATACTCTCTTGCAACATCCACAATACGCGGAATTGCCTCTTCTGAAATGTCGCTATGAACAAGTTTCACAATCTTTCCTGTCGCTTGAACCAGAAGTGATTGATTTGTGTCGTTGAAAACGAATGGGCCTGAATGGTGGATTTGAGGCCTTCTTCCTTCGGAGATACTCCATGTAATCTCTTGCCCAGGTAGCGTCTGGTTCAGGAATTCTGTCGCCAAGCCTGATTCTACTAAGGCTGCATCCAAAATACTCACGTATTCGCCTTTTCTAGGGGGCCTTCTATGAGGTGAAATCAGCGACATGTTTCCTTCTACAGTTGCTGGCTTATTCTTGAGAGCAGGAGGTATACGGACAAAACGACGTTCCACGCCCGGGGAAGATAATTGTCCAAGCCAAAGAGATAGCCTGTCTATGCGCCCTCTTCCGCGACTAGTCCACACCCATGTTTTACCAATCCCTGGCCAGTATTTCTCCACAATTGTTTCAACTTCTAATCGTTGTTCAGATAATAACCTCGGAGACAAATCTAGCAGTATTGCTGGGCCCCGTTCACCATTGATCAATTGGTCTTTCCATGCTTCAAAAACTTCAGGTAATTGTGGCTCCATTTCATCCAGACCATGTGTTCGTGAATTTCTGGGCCTTGCCGGATCCAGGTGTAACATAGCAACCTTTTGTGAAGGTGTTACAATAGTTCCATCACCCACCATAATCCTTGAACCTAGTAATGCTGAGTCAAATCCATGTTGTGATACTCTAAGGAAGTTAGAACTCGCTGCGTTTGCTGTTGCTTCATCTAATTCAATTCCTAAACCTTCTCTGCCCATCATTGCACAGTATGCTGCAAGTTGAATTCCGCTACCACATGCAGGGTCGAGAATGATTCCCTTTGGCACATTAAATTTCCTTACCATTTTCGCCCTTTCAATCGCTACTTGCCAGGGGGTAGCGAGTGGTTTAGCTTGCTCTGCATAATGAAAGACTAACCCCTCTGGGGCGGTTGAGTCTTTGATAGTCGGACCACTAAGGTCTGCGTCGAGTGGGTTCAATTGCAAATTACTCACCCGGAAATATCTGAACGAACCAAAAGGCTCTCAAAAGCGATTCCTGCTTCCGCAAATGCCTCTTTTCCGCCTTCTTGGCGGTCTAGAATAGTAATGACTGCAACTACTTTGCAAGGTGTTTCTTCTTCGATACGCTTAACCGCTTTGATTGCAGAACCCCCGGTGGTGGTTACGTCTTCGAGGATAATCACATTCCCACCTTCGGCAATGGAGGTTCCTTCTATGCCAGGGGGATTATTTGTCTTACGGCCACCTCGGCCTTTTGCTTGCTTTCTAACCATGAAACCAAGTCTATCTGAGGTGAAGTCCGTTGCTATAACTAGAGCCGCTAGAGGGACTGCTCCGAGTTCTAACCCTCCGACGAAATCGGCACCGATTTCATCACATCTTAAGTTCATCAATTCGCCAACAAGACGCCCTGCTTCTGGAGTCATCATCACCGGTTTCATATCGAAAAACCAACGTGATGTCCTCCCACTAGCCAAGGTGAAGGCGTCGTCGGAGCCCCCGTCAAGGAAAGCGAGGTCCCGGACCATGTCAACTAATCGTGCCCAACGAGGGTCTTGGCGTAATGTAGGCGGTACCGACATGGACTATGCCATCCATTTGTGACGGATGAACCTTCCCTCCAAACAACGGAGAGTTGAGTGAGAGTCCTTATGAGCCACCGCTGTGAAGCCGTGAGGGATAGCCATGAGTCAAGAGGGTGCGAAGGATGTCCACGACCCTCTCCTTGGGCTGGATATTGATCGTCTCGAAAAGGAAATGGATTCATATCACGATTGGTTTGATGAACGTACAGAAGAGGCTTACCAAATCGCCGCTAAGGCTAGAGAGAAAGGCTTAGATCATACATTAGTTGTTGAAATCCCTCGCGCTTCGGATTTAGCAAGTAGAACTGAAAAACTTCTAATCCATCACCTAGAAGGTGTAGAGGTTGCTGATGATATTCGAATATTGCTCGCCGAATATGACAGAGAAACCACCTCGATTAAGATGGCGACAATGGTCGCGAAAAGGTTCCGAGAGGCCGGATTTGATTTACAGAAAAGCATCGATGTTGCACTTCGAGTAGGATTAGCAATTTTGACCGAAGCCGTATTGGTTGCGCCATTAGAAGGAATAAGCGAAGTTAGATTATTATCAAATGTAGATGGGTCTCAGTTTCTCTCAATACACTTCGCAGGCCCTATTCGAGCAGCGGGCGGTACTGCACAAGCTCTTGCCGTTCTAATCGCTGACATGGTTCGAAGAGAATTGAATGTTGATGCATACAAACCAACCGACGATGAGGTTGAAAGAGTCAAAGAAGAATTTGGATTATACCGCGGTGGCCTACAATACCGCCCACCTCCAGAAGAAGTTGATACCATAGTTAGAGCATGCCCTGTAATGATTAACGGCGAATCTACCGAAGATATCGAATGTGCAGGTTATGGGAGAGTTCGTAATATTGACGATGCACGAATTAGAGGGGGTGTTCTTCTCGTTATAGGAGAAGGGCTGTGTCTTAAGGCTCCTAAGATTCAACGCCATACAGAGCGCCTAAAGGTCCCTGGTTGGGATTTCATCTCTACATTTGCAAACAAGAATAAGGCAGAAGAAGAAGGTGTTAATGCCAATGGTTTCAAATCTAGAAAGGTTCCAGAAATTTCGAAATTTATGAAGGATATTATTGCAGGTAGGCCGGTTTTTGGCGCACCTCTTGAGCCGGGGGGTTTTCGCCTCAGATATGGGCGGGCGAGACCTTCAGGACTTGCCGCTGGATCTTGTAATGCAGCCAGTATGGCGGCTATGGATGATTTCATCACCGTCGGCACTCAAATGAAAATCGAAAGACCTGGAAAGGCCTGCGCAATCACTCCTTGTGACATTGCAGAAGGGCCTTGGGCCATTTTGAGAGATGGTGATTTTAGGCGATACGATGACGTAGTTTCATTTAGAAATAATAAGGCTAATGTCGCATGTATTTGGGATAACGGAGAACTTGTTCTAGGCTATGGAGAGTTCATGGAGAACAACAAAAACTTGGTCCCAGCCGGCTATTCGCATGATTGGTGGAGTGCAGATTTAATTGATGCTTTAGATAGTGAACAAGCGGTAATTGACTTCTGTAGAATCATGGTGCTGGACAGGAAGTCCATGCCAGAGGGGGTGCCAGGATTACCGATTAATCAATCAACAAATATGGATGAGAGATTCCATACTAGGCGTAAATGGAGAAACGTACTAATCTCGCTCAAACCGTCATGGGATTCTGCTAAGGAAATCGCAATTAGATTCTCTACCTCCCTCGTTGGCCCACACAATCCTTGGTGGCTAGATTTGCCGATTGAATGGGCTCCTGCGCTATTGAAAGCTATTGAAACGTCAACCATTAGAGATGGATGCTTGCGTTTCATCTCAGGGGTAAAAGGTTGGGATAGTGAAGAGATGGAAGTGTTACGTCCCGAAAATGAGCAAGCATTGGATTATGAAACAATGCCAGGCCCGAATATTCCTGTTGAATCTGGTATTTTTGATTCAAGCGTACCCCATAGTTGGGTGCTCAGAATTCATGGGTTGGTGAAAGGTTCGGCCCTAATGCTAGGGCTTGCTCATCATCATGAGGGTGATGATTTGGTAATTACAGAAGGATGGCAAGCCTTGTTAGACGGTCTTGGATTTTCTTCGAATGGTAAGCAACCTCTTCGAATTGAAGATGCTGCTGTCATATTTAGAAATAGAATTCAAGACCTTAGAGATGCCGAAATCATTCTTGCTGCTGAAAGAAAGCGTAAGGGTGAGTTAGAGAGTAAGCGCTCATCGGTTAGAATTGCTGCTGAAACTGCCGCTAGACAGAGAGGTTTAGGAATTGCTGAAACCGACATGATAGGGAAGGAAGCCGCAGATAAATTACCAGACCCCGGCCCTGAACACCCTGAGAAATTCCTTCGGGCCCAAATCTTAGAAGATGACCACGCAGTTGATGGAATTATGACTCAGGTTAGACAGATTTCAAGAATAAGATTGGAGCATTCCGCGCCTGTCAGAATAGGTTGCAGAATGGGCCGTCCAGAGAAAAGCGCCCCGAGAGAAAAACCAACTGTGCATTCATTATTCCCATTGGCTCTATCCGGTGGAAACCAAAGATTGGTTGGCAATGCAGCAGAACAGCAAGAATTACGCGTACAAATGGGTGTTAGATTTTGCACAGTCTGTGACAAAAAGACTCCGATGATAACTTGTAATCACAGAAAATTGGATGATTTTGGCGAAAGCCGTCCCGGTGAAACTTGTGGTGGAAGAACTGAATTGAGAATTTCTAGCGAAAAAGAAAAGTCGAGGCGTCGCGGTGAATTACAAACTATCAGACTCGACAATCTCCTCGAAGATGCTCGAATTTCTCTCGGCCTTGATCGTGTGCCAAAACGAATCAAGGGAGTAAAGAAACTGATGAGCAAAAATCAGACACCTGAACCGATTGAAAAGGGTATTTTACGCGCTAAGCATGGCCTTCCTGTATTCAGAGATGGGACCATTCGGTTTGATATGAGTGACGTTCCAGTTACACATTTCACTCCCGAAGAGATAGAAGTAGAATGGAGCCAATTGAAACACCTAGGATACACTAGTGATTGCTTTGGTGAAGAATTGTCTAGGAATGACCAGTTGCTGGAACTTTTCCCGCAGGATTTCATTTTAGCTAAGAACGGGGCTGAATATTTCGTTCGTGCAGCACAATATATTGATGATTTATTAGTTCGGTTTTATGGGATGGAGCCGTTCTATCATGTTCAAAAACCCGAAGATTTAGTTGGCCAGTTGATCTGTGCATTAGCACCACACACATCAGGTGGCGTATTATCCAGATTAATCGGATTCACAGATAGTTCGGGAGGATATGCGCACCCGCTCTTCCATGCTTCTAAGAGACGAAATTGTGATGGTGACGAAGATGCCATCATGTTACTGATGGATGGTTTACTGAATTTTAGTAGAGAAATTTTACCATCAAACCGAGGTGGTCAAATGGATGCACCATTGGTTTTAACCACCAGACTAAATCCAACCGAAGTCGATAAAGAAGCATTGAACGTTGATTCGGCATGGCATTATGAACGATGGTTCTATGAGGCTACAATCGAACAACCGCATCCAAAAACTCTCGCTAATAGAATGGACTTCGTCGAGCGTCGTCTTGGCTCAATTGCCGCTGTAAGAGGCCTCGGCTTTACTCATTCAACCAAGAATATGTCTGAAGGGCCTAGTCTATCTGCATACAAAACTCTCGAGACAATGATTGACAAAATGAATGGTCAGTTGTCTCTTGGGCATCGGCTGAGAGGTGTTGATGTTAGAACCGTAGCATCAAGTGTTGTTCGCTCACACTTCTTGCCAGATCTGCGAGGTAACCTTGTCGCTTTCACGCGTCAAAAAGTTCGATGTCTCAAATGTGGGCACTCCTATCGCAGAATGCCGTTGGCTGCAAAATGCATACAGCCTCCTAAACAAAGTGGTCGCGGTATGAGTGCTTTTGGAGTGCGTAAGGCGGAAGGTGAAATGTGTAACGGGAATCTTGCTCTAACTGTAACCGAGGGTGCTGTAAGGAAATATATCAAAGTTACAAAGCACGTAATGGAAACATATGGCGTTGACCATTATACTAAGCAAAATGTAGAATGGTTGGCCGATAGTGTAGAGAGTCTATTCAGTAATGATAAAGCTAAACAAATGAGTTTGTCTGACTTCTTATGATTATTGAGGCCGCACTGGGTCTTGCCAAATCGCCGATGTTGTATCGGTTGATTCTGTAGTTCTCTCAGCCGCTGTAGCATCGATTTTATCTAATTTTTTCTTTATCACATTTCTAACAATGGTTTCACCATATGCTACTAACAACGTGGCAAGTGAAAAAATTATGGCGCCAGGTACAAGTGCGTTCTTTAATGGCCACGTATAGAGGGTGGTAGTGGATTCTACACCTTCTTCCACCACGGTGAATATGATTATCTCGCCCTCTTCAGTAGAGGAAGAAAAGGTAATGCAATCATCATCTGTAGTGCCATTCCAAGAATATAGAGTTTTAGAATCCATCTGCATATTGATACTTACGTTGTAAATTCCGCCATTGATAGATTTGAAACAATGGACTAATTCATAATCACTATTGTCGCCAATAAGTGCTGTGATATCACCCTCTCTTTCAGGAGAAAATTCGGCTCCTGGCCGATTAATCTCTTGGCTAGCACTTTTTTGAGTCAGGGCATACCAACCTGAATTCACGATAATGAGGGCTACTATCCACAAAACGTGATTTTTCTTCATTAATCTGCCTCCAACGAAAGTAATTGTAATACTTTGTTCATCCACTTTAACTTGATTAATTTTCGTTTTTCGTCAGTCACTCCAGACCAAGGTCCAACTTCATTGGTTGAAAAGCCAATTAGTTCGACCTCCTCGGCACCTAATGCAAATGCAATACATACTGCCCTGTCACCATCTGTAAACCCCCCGGGATTATACATTCCTTCGATGTTGTTTGGAGTTTGGTGGGTTAGAATAATCTCTTGATTCTCATCGACAAGTGAAAGTACATTCTCCCAGTCAGCAATATTGTCCCCATGGGCATGAAGACAGATTGGAATTCCTTTGTTCAGGGCCTCTTCAAGATGAGGCATTCCGTCGCCATCACTTACAATTAAAACAACGTTTGAATAATTTGCTAATGCCCCTACAGCACCATCTGCAACAATAGTTGGTAGTGTTGGAATGTAATTTGCAGGAGTTGCCGCTCCTACAACTATTACCTTACCTTTTAGAGATAGATCGGAAGTCGGATTTTGGCAGGCACCCAGAAGTTTGATTGCACTTTGAAAATCAGATTCAAGACTCCAACCAAAAGATTCCCGAACCGCATCCTGAATGCTAACCAACTCTTGGTTTACCGGCTGCATCGATTCAAGCCAACCCGATATCCCACATGAATAAGAGGGTTCAAATGCCTCGCTCCGGAATTGTATTCTGTGCCCAAGCCGTATGCGATTCCCGGTCTTGCAGACGAGGTTACACTTGCAAGATATCCATTCTTGCCGCAAGCAAGAACATGGATTGCCGCTATGGCATCTAAGCACGAAATTGACATCGATGAGTTACTAGATGGGTCAATGATGGAAAGAGCACGTGTTCGCGCTAGATCACGTTTGGTTGATTCTGTTGATAGTAAAGATGGTGTGGAGGTTGCCTCGATTGGAGATATTCATACTGAAGAAGGAAGGTTGCTCGAGGCTTTTTCATTCTATTACGCACGATTGGTTGTCGGTGCAAGTGAAGATGAAAGGTTGATTTCAAGATGGGCTCAAGCAGAAGCTGAAAGAGCTCAACATATTCTCGTGCACGATGATGCAATTACCACTATTGCGAATACGTATATCTCGGAAATCGAATGTGACAAAAATGGAATTTGGAAAATTGGTTTATCTGATTTCATTGAATTATGTACTGGCATAACTGGTTCGCGATGGAGACTTCCTAATTGTGATATCAAAGATGGATGGGTCACGCTTCATGATGAAGGTGACAAATATTCATCCAGAGGAAAAGTTG
The DNA here is from genome assembly GCA_949373265.1 of Candidatus Poseidoniaceae archaeon. Next base: position 35,732 of record CASICT010000026.1, read on the forward strand.
CCAGACTATTGAGAGAGCGAATGAAGGATGACATCAAGGTCGATGCTCTTGAAAAAATGACTAAAATGGACGAAAGTTTGCTTATTCGCTTATCAGAACCGGTCGGAATGATTCGGGGACTGGTAGCATCACGTACTGCTGAAACCATTGCGCTGATAGGAGCGGGTGAAGAAGACTGGCCCCCCTGTATGCGTAAGGCTGTATCTGAATTGGCAGAAGGTGTAAACGTCAATCACTTTGGAAGAGTCTTTTTGGGTTCTATGGCAAGATGTATTGGGCTACCCATAGAAACTACGGTCGATTTCTTCAGGCCAGCGCCGGATTTCAATGAAGGCACATCAACATACCAAGTTGGTCATCTGTATGAAAGAGAATATACTCCGTCTGGGTGTTCTAAATTGAAAGTTAATCACAACTGTGCAGTACGAACAGGTGATGACCGTTTGTGTGACCAGCCTTGGATGGATCACCCTCTGAAATATATTCGAGCCAAACAAAGACGCCGAAAAACTCACCCGCCCATTGAAGTTAATGTTGAATCGCCCAAATCGGGCGATGCTTGATGAATAGGGACTGTATCAGGGCTAACGTAGCCGGTGCCAAATAATGACTCGAACTCTCGTACTAACTGTTGACCGTGACAATGATCTCGGCTTGAAAACAGCGATACGCGGGCCCGTAATTGGTCGAAAACAAGTCTTAACCGCCGCTCTAAGACTTGGTATTGCTGACCCTGAAGAAAGCGATACTAACGCAATATTAGGTGCTCTTCACCAACATGACAATCTTGCTGAATCTAACAGCGAAACAGATGAAGTGGAAATTGCAATCCTTACCGGCGATGAAAAAGTCGGTGTCCGCTCGGACAGGGCTATTGCTGCTCAGCTAGAAGAAGTGGTCACTGGATTCCAACCAGACCAGGCAATTCTAGTAACGGATGGCGCAGAGGATGAATCTGTGTTACCAATTATTCAAAGTCAAGTAAGAATTGACCATGTTCAGAAGATTATTGTTAAACAATCCAAGGGTATTGAAGGCACATACTACTACATTGTCAAAGCACTAGAGGATCCTAAATGGCGAGCTAAGATGCTCGTTCCCCTTGGAGCAATCATGGCAGTATTTGGCCTGGGTGTTATGCTGCCCGACACACTAGGGGGAATTGTAATCGGTTCACTTCCTCTGATTTTTGGTTTGTTTATTCTATCGAAGGGACTTGGCCTTGAAGCAACTGTTGGTAGAATCGCACAAGAAATGAGAGAAAATGCAGATGCTGCAATGTTCTCATCGCTTCTTTGGACCACGACGGTTTTCAGTGCTATCTTCGCTGTTGCCGTTGGTTATGACACATATATCGGCCTAGAAGCAACTGCCAACTATTCGGTACTGTGGATAGAAGTTGTTCATTCTGCTCTTGCGTGGATTGTCATTGCCTTCTTGACTTCTACTGCTGGTTTCATGCTACTAAGATTGCAGAAGGGTTCTTTCTCTGGAAGATTGATTGTCTTAGCAGTATTTGGAATGGTCGTTTATTCATTCTTGAATCAAGGATTAGATATTGCGATTAAGGTGTTGACTGGTGCTGACTATGAATTCTCAGTGCAAGGTATTTGGGAAGTAATGTTGGAGCCATTAATGTGGATTGCAATTCTGTGGGTAACCACCACCATCGTACGTGCTGTTCAAGCAAGACAGGCCCAAGCAGACCGATATTGGGGAATCTGAGCATTACTGGAAAACTGCATCATGCATGCATTGCGGACATGTTACCTTGATTGGTCTAATGTCTGGGATTCCTAATGGGGACGAACAAGCAGGGCAAATAATTGCTTGGCGCACCCTCGATTGATTACTTTGGCCAGTTTGAGAAGGATTGTATTTCATTCGATATTGATCAGGGTTATCGATATATTGCGGACCGGTCTGAATTGGTTGGGCCGTATCTAAATCGACTACACCTTTGTGCGCAACCGGTACAAATTGTTCTGTAAGTTCGTTGGATGAAGGTTGATGAGAAGGCGCTGCTGCTGCTGTTTTGAATGCCGCTAATTGCACCTCGATTTCTGCTAAGCCAACACCATGATTACGGCTAATGGTGTCCATCTCAAGCATTTGGTCATATCCAGAAAGGCTAGCCAAGCGGGATAGTACATCAGCGGGCAGTGCCATAACGGGTGCTCGGAGACTCTTTCCCATTGAAGGTTCGTTTCGCGCGCATCAGAAGGGGACTTCCCGTAGTAATAGGGGGGTCGTTTTCTAGTTAAGCGTAATAAATACACCCTTATATTACGTTTTAAGGGGTTTATTTTCCTGAATAATGTCATTTTATTGCTCCATTAACTTGATGGGTTCATATAGGTAAAGTGGAGGGCGGGCCAATACGGAGGGTGCAAAATGCCACAAAGTAAATCCCGAAACCCAACAAGAAGAAATGGTGCGAAATCGATTCGTTCACTAACCTGTGGTCAGGTAATGAGTATTCCAAATGTATTGGGAAGAGATGCCTCGGTAGCAGACGCACTTGATAGAATAACCAAGAAGGATTGGGACCACTTATTCATCGTAAATTCTGAACGCGTCCCTATCGGAAGAATTCACGCTGTCGATGTTCTAAAATTAATTGCAAGGAAGACCGTAAATCGGGATATTGCTTGGATGCATGCTATTCCTGCACGCCAATTAATTACGCAAAATACTTTCACTATGCGCCAAAATACTCCTTTGCTCAAAGCTGCAGCCCTAATGCTAACTCATGACTTGAATCAATTAGCGGTTACCGATTCTGAAGGGGCAATCGTGGGCGCTGTATCTCCTACTACTGTTGCAAGACACCTTCCAAGGTTCATTCTCTGAGCAAGTTTCAACAATGAATTCTAGGTCGGTGTACTATGTCCTCCTCTCCAAGGCTTTGGTCTAATCCTCCCGGAAATTCGCCATTACCTTTACCGCTAGGACCCATATTTTTCACCAGTAGAGAAATTCGACAAATCTCTACTCCCAAAATGCCGGTGGGGGATTCCATTGATTTAGCGGGCCTTCGCAACTATATCGGATCACACGCATTCGATGATGGAACGACTATCGCTGATGTAATTGATTTAGAAAAGCGAAGACCGTTGTTGATTGTTGGAGAACTAGCAAACCCCTACCGACTATGTGACATAATGGCCCCGGATATGCCATTGATTCCAGTTAGAATGGAAGGCATTTGTAGAACATGGTCGGATAATTTAGACGACAGAGACATCAAGCCAGGCATCCATCATGTTACGGTAGTGCGCTCCCCTGGTTGGTGGGAAAGGACATTCATTACTCTTCTAGAACCTGCTGACATGAAGAGAATTGTAAAGTGGTTAGATGGGCCTGAGCCGAATACTTGGGCTCCTAAACGATTAGCTGAAGGTGTTATCCGTTTAGAAGATGATTTGCAATTAGCTCCGCCGAACTTCGACCAAATGTCCTGGGATGGAGTAACAGAAAAGGTAGAGGTTGAAATTCCTAAAGCGAATGGTCCTGCTCTTGATTTATCAACAATCATGGTGCCAATAAATATACGAATTGGATGCTATAATAGTAGAGGAAGAGTAAATCGTTGTCACCATTTTCATCAAACTGAATTCCATGAAAAGATGTTCAGAAGAGGCTCTTCTTTCAAGTGGTCTGATATGCTAAACTTCCTTTGACAATACAAAATTCATGGGGCCCCGAGGCGTTCCCGATGTGGAATGATATACTTTCTCGACCTATTACATACTATGACTGGGAACGGATCGCAGAAAACTGCAAGGCTGGAACGATTGAAATTAGAGATTATAGAATATATTTCTACTAACCCTGGTTGCTCTGCAGCCGATATAGTAGACTACCTATCTAATACTCGAAGAATGCGCAACCACGGCTTAACTTCTCGTAAGGTTGGGTTCTTCATTCCAAGATATCTAAAGAGCAACGTGATGTTCACTCTCGACCGCTCTACCGGTAAGAGAGTATACAGCGTTGCATGAAAAGGTCAAATCGCTGCAGGTAGTGGGATGGTTGATGAGCGGCCCCCAAGCGGAAGAACTCTGGCCATCTTTGGATGAATCTCTTGGGCGTCAACCTTGTTTTCCTAGTGGCCCTGTTTGGTCGATATTGCCAACTCTAAAGGGACAAATCATCGATATGTTAACCGATGTTGGACCTCAAGAAAGAGATGGTATTAGTATAGATTCATCAAAAGGCCCGGTCCATATTGACAAAACTGCACAAATTGAGCCTAACGTACACATTATCGGTCCCGCTTACATTGGCCCTAATTCCGTGATACGCCATGGCGCTTACATCAGAGAGTTCTCATGGATATGCGCCAATGCATTGGTAGGTCATGCTAGCGAAACCAAACACAGTGTTCTCTTACCTGGTGCTAAAGCTCCACATTTCAATTATGTCGGCGACTCCGTATTGGGCCCTAATGTAAACCTTGGAGCAGGGGTTAAATTATCCAATTTACGAAATGATGGAGGAGAAGTTCACGTAATCATTGATGGCGTGAGAATCCCATCTGGTCTACGTAAATTTGGCGCAATAATTGGTGAGAATTCACAACTTGGATGTAATGCTGTTACAAATCCCGGAGTAGTGCTTGGGTTTGGTTGCTTAGTAATGCCAAATACAACAGTTACTGGAATTTACGATTCTGATTCAAAAATTGGGTGATCCAATGCTGTTTGGCACCGATGGAATACGCGGAGAAGTAAAGCCGTCTCCCGGAAGTGATGAACAGGCAATAGCAGACCTCCTAGAGTCACGCTCGATCTCTCCTCGGCTATTGCGCTTGGTTGGAGAGGGGTTATCTCGAACTATTGAAGTCGGTTCTAAGGTTGTAATTGGGTGGGATGAAAGACCTGACAACCCCGAATTGGTAGCCGCACTTACCATGGGTTTGCGTTTGGGAGGATGTCAAGTAATCCATGGTGGCATTTGTGCTACACCCGGCCTGCACAACGCATTGTTAGAAACAAACTCTGCCCTCGGTTGCATGATCACTGCAAGTCACAACCCTGTTTCAGATTCTGGAATCAAGGTGTTTGATTCTTCAGGTTTCAAAACTAATCCAAAAGTAGAAAATGAGATTTCAGAACTAATAATCCAATTGGCTGCTGAAGAAAGAGAGGTTGACCTAATTCATCAAGAGGAGTTGTCCAATCCCGATTCTAGATTTAATGCAGACCTTGCCCACCAGGAACTTTTAGTAATTCGTCTTGCTGAATTCTCTGGTATTTTTTCAGCACCACTTCATACTGATATTATGATAGATTCGTCTAAAGGTGCTGCCACAAATTGGCTCTCTGCTTTCCTAGCAAGATATGGAATCAATGCAAAAGAAGTTTCTAGTGAAGCCAATGCTCTCAATGAGAATTGCGGAGCAGGCGAATTATCTCCTAATGATTATTGGACTTGGCAAGAGGCTTACAAAAGTGAACATGTTCTAATCAAATCGTTAACCAAAGTGCCAGAGGGTCGAATTATCGCGGCGGCCTTAGACGGTGATGGCGATAGATGTCTGCTAATCGAATCGACTGAAAACGGATGTAGAGTTGTCGATGGTGACGAGATGGCAGACCACATACTGCGTTCAACCAAAGAGGAATGGCATCTTGCTGCAAGTATCGAATCCGACCTCGCTTTGATGACGTCCTTGAACCGATTAAAATCTAAAATTCAATTCACTCAAACAGCCGTAGGTGACAGGTGGTTGTCTGAAGCACTCAAGGAAGATGCAAGAAATGTCCTCGGCGTTGAGGACTCGGGCCACTTAGTGATGTCTGCTCCGCATCCAAATGGCGGTAGGTGCTTGGTTGGAGACGGTGTTGCAAGTCTGCTTGCTGTCCTCTGTGCAATGGCCTGTGATGAGAGAGCTGATGCTTTTGTTAGTGGTTTCAAACAACGCACTTCGATTAACAATACAGTTCGTTCTCGCTGGACAGGTAATAATGAATTAGCAGATACCATAGAACATATTGCTAACTTGAAATTAGGTGAATTAAATCGCCACGGACTTGTTGGAGAAGCCAATTTGATGTTGTTAGAAAAAGAAGGCTTCTCGATTGGAATTCGCAATTCGGGAACACAAGCCAAAACTAACGTTTCGCTACGACTAGCCCCTGGGGTAGATAATTCGATTCCGATGGAAATAGTTGAACAAATAATTGCAACGTTAAAGCACGCTTTAATCGACTAAGTGTTCGCTATTTCACTCTCGTATTTTTGTCCAAGCCAAGTCACTAGTCCTAGTAATGCTGCAGTCGCCATTAGCATGATTAAAAGCATCAGCTCTGTAGCACCTGCAAGCATCAGTGTGCCTGCAATAATCCATGCAATTAGCAAATCAATCGCACCTATTACTCTCCAAGCGCGACGTAGAGTAATCACGCCGATTAACCAAGAAGTGGTAGATACTGCAAGTAACAAAACCATCATCAAAACCGTAGTATGTTCATAATGGCCAAACGCCCCGGTTGGAATTAGTAAATGGCCAATCCACAACCCTGCAGCTACCCATACGTCAATACGCATCACGACACAAACAATGGCGGCAATCAAACCAATCATTCCAATTGTGACCATGAATAGGCCAGTGGTATCGTCAAGAATTCCAATCCAATTACCAAGAGCGTTCCAAGTTATTGGTAAGAATAATGCTAAGCCAACTGGAACGGCAGGTTGTATCCACTTGAGTGCGTTTTTGAGAGTTAATAGGCTGACTATAATTCCCGCTAGACCGAATGAAATAATCATGATCATTGCAGCCCAACCAACCCGGCCTATTGCTCCCCTATGGTCTCCCAGACCGCGTTTAAGACGCTGATGCTCGACCCATTCGAATAATAATACGGAGGCGATTAAGAAAGTCTCTAATGACCAAACTGGAACTACCCAAGAGAGTTCATCGCTGAAGTTTGGCAGGAGTTGAATACTATCTACTCCCATCAATGAAGTCAACAATCTCGAGACTAGTATCAAGAGTACTATTCCTTCTAATGCTGATGGAATACGCAGGCCGAGGTCTTTTCTTCCAACCAATGAAATCCCTGCCAGGATTACAAGAGAGCCCAGTAAAACCAATATTTCCCATTGGTATTCCGTTTGAACACTAGAATCGCCTAGGCGTCCTGCTATCTGAATCAAAGTCAACCCCACCATAGTCACCGCAACAGGCGATTCAATTCCCATAATATCGGGTAGTTGTAGGTTGACCTGCTCCGCTCTCCAGCGAGCAATTCCAATAAATAATACCGAGATAAATGAAGACATTGCTATTGCCAATAGGGAAGATGCAGACACCCATGAAAAGTATACTCCGAATAGAATTGTTACTGAAATGAAGGAGATTACAATGGTTGGTTTGTGGTGAATATCGCCCACGATTAAATCATACTCGCCAGTAGAAGACCTTCTGCGTGAACGCTTTTTCTGATCCTCAGATAATTGAATTAATTCAGCATCTATCATTTTAATCTGGGATTTTTCACCCTGTGCGCCCTGTGATTGCTCTGTCACATCGACCCTTGATAGATACTTTTCAAGCCGTTCATCCCTCTCGGAAACTTGTTTGAGCCGGGACCTTATTTCCCCCTGTGCTGCAAGCCAAGAGCCAGTAACAACGAAACTGATTCCTGTAATGGCTAAAGTTGGGTAGTCTCCAAGACTATTTCCCGCTAACCCTGCTGAGATTAATACTGCTATACTAGCGATTGCAGAAGGTAATAATTTGTCCAAGGTTGAAGCGCGCGGAAGGTAAAGTCCTCCTAGAGTAATCATGCTAGCTATTACCGCTAAACGAAGGTTGTCAATACCACTGGGAAGGAAATCGCTATCGGTTAAAACAACATTTACCGGCTCATCTAAGCCGATTAGCATCAGCATGACGGAAATGAAACCTAGCGTAATTGTAATCAATTTGCCCGGCATTAATGCTTCATGTGACAACCCCTCGCCTTGTGAAAGGCGGCGGGAATTTCCTTCAGACCAACTAACTATCAATACAGATGCTAATCCTAAAAGTGCAATCCAAAGTGCCCCAAAACCAAACCTCCACTGCAATATTACAGCGGCGATTCCCCATGAAATGAGTATGGTTCTTGGAGTACCCTGATGTCTGTCTACCCTCATCGCTAATGCATGTGAGAGTAGTAATGCCCCCATAATCAAAACTAGACCATAGGATGGAATTATACCCGCATTAGTAACGAAAAGAATTGTACAAAGAGCGGTTATGAAACTAATATTCCACAATCGCATCATGCCACTATCACGCATTCTTGCACTTAATTCGGACATTCCTGCAAGCCTTCCCGCTAGATTTACACCCGTGTCTCCTAATTTCAAATTCAAAGGAATCTGTATACCAATTAGCAGTAACATGTACACTGTTAAGTCGGCTTCGCCGATATTCATCGGAATCAAATCTACTGAAATTAATCTGCTCTCGAGGTTGCTGGCAAAGAACAGTAGCCATATCCATGGCGCTAGCGTTGCTGTACCTGCCAATGAAGGGGAAACTCTACGAATTGCCAACCAAGCTAAGCCAACCCATACAATTGCTTGACAAGCGAGTAAAGTCCGTGCCCAAACCTGCTCATCTGCTTGGATTAACAATGTCAATAATATGGCCACTATAATCGAGCCTATCCATAACACATGGTCTGAAACAGCATGTTGGTGATTTAGTAATGCTATACCTGTAATCGCTGCACTAAATACTGCATATACAGACCACGGTTCAGAAAACGGAGGCTCGATTATTCCCCTTACCATCAAAATTAATGCCGCTAGCAGTAATGGAGCAGGCCAAAGAGCGTAACGCTGTAATCGGGCCCAACTCTCGCCCCGTAACCACTAGGTAAGACGGCCCGAATGCTGAAATCAATAGTATCAATTGAGCGATAGCATAGCCTGTTTCGAGACGGTTCGATGCTATTGCTAGAAGTGCTCCAAACATTCCTAGCCCAACCGATACTGACCAAAGTCCTGGTTTTCCAAGACCCATTCCATTGAAAGCGGAGGAAAACCAATTCTCTTCCTTAGCAAATTTAGTTGCTGTAATAGCATTGACTCCAGTCACTCCAAACATCAGCAAAAACAGAAGCAGTTCATCATCGAAAGGGGTTATTTTTATCCCCATAATATTCCAATTATTACTAATCGCATGCAATCCGATCCAAAGATATGATACTGCGATTCCTAGAGATGCTAGATTTCCAGACTTGCGTAAATAGGCTAGGCTGTGTAACAACAGAGTGCCCAGTCCAATCATTACCGCTACTCCTTCTTCACCATACGGTCCGCCTGCTGCTGAACCGATTGCAAGTAAAACTAAGGTTGCCTGTGCTGCAATTGCATCTTCATCATGACGTTGTGCAATCATGATATTGAGGGCGACTAAACCTAGTAAATAGGCGCCTAATTCAGTCTGGGAAATCCACCCCCAAGAATACATTGAAATCGAAAGACCATACAGTAATTTCATTGAAATAATGACCCAGGTAACTCCCAAAATATGCATACTTTTCTTTGGAATCCATACCTCCCCTAGCCAAATTCCAAATCCGGCCATCAACAACAGCCCTATGGTGGAAAGTGTAGGCCCTAGCGTAATCCCTACTATTGCTCCAATGGCAGACCAAACTACTATCATTGAAATCATAAGGCCTAAATGGAGCCTTTTCTCGCCCTCGATTGCGTATTCGGTTACGCTATCCATCTCGGGTGGGGCGTTTACGGTTCCATCGCGATTTATTCTACTTGGGCTATCTCCCCTAGAGAATATCTCAGCAACATCCCCTACTGCAATATCTACGACCGGCTCATCTTCGATTTCAGGAGGCTCTTCTAGAACTTCTACAGGAGAGGGTCGAATCTACTAGGAAACTGCCTAAATCCACTCCTGAACCTTTCTGGAACTTCCGTTTGGAGAGGATATCGTCGTCCGCCTTCTTCTCCATACAGACGCTACCCCGTGAGAATGGCTTTCAATATCTCCCCTGCCGGATTCGAATAACGGTTGATTGCAGGTGGTTTTTTGTAAAATCGAACCGCAAGGGACAAAGACGTCCCGCGGGTCGCCGAAACATGGCGAACACTGTAGGCGTCCCCTCGGGCGACCTTAGCGATAGTGGAATCATGACCGATGCAAAAGTGCATTGGAACCTAGACAATCTATCTCTAATCGATTTAGCAGTAGAAAGAGGAGAAGGTTTCCTATCGAAGCATGGGGCTTTGGTTACAGAGACTGGCGAGCGAACTGGTAGGTCTCCAAATGACAAATTTATCGTGGAGGAGCCTAGTACTAATCTGGATGTCAATTGGGGAAATGTCAACATCTCAACCGACAAAGCCGTTTTTGATAGATTGAAGTCCCAGGTAATCGATTATCTCTCAAAGAGAGAGTCGTTATTTGTTCAAGATCTGTATTGTGGAGCAGAAGAGTCTGAAGCATTACCAATTCGCGTAATCAATCAAAATGCGTGGCATAATGCATTTGCAAGAAATATGTTCGTTCGACCTACTGCTGAACAATTAGAAACGCACACTCCACAATTTACAGTGTACCACGCCCCTCATTTAGAAGCGGATGACCCTGATTTGAATTCACAGTGTTTCGTTATTGTAAACTATGCCGCTGGAGAAGTTATCATCGGTGGTACAAGATACGCTGGAGAAATCAAAAAATCGATATTCAGTGTAATGAATTTGATTCTACCAAAGAAGGGAATTCTACCAATGCATTGTTCTGCGAACACAACGGGGGAAAATACAGCAATTTTCTTTGGCTTGTCGGGTACCGGCAAAACAACTCTCTCAGCAGACCCTAAGCGTGCACTAATCGGTGATGATGAGCATGGATGGGGCGCTAGTGGAGTGTTTAATTTCGAAGGCGGTTGCTATGCTAAATTGATTAATCTCTCAGAAGAAGATGAACCTGAGATTTTTGCAACCACTAAACAAAAGGGAACTGTTCTAGAAAATATAGTTGTGAGTGAAAACGGCGTACCTGACTTCTTTGACACAACTAAGACCCAGAATACTCGTGGCTCTTATCCTATTGAATTTATTGAAAATAGAACAATGGATAGTAAAGGCGGCCACCCGCAAAATGTCATTTTCCTAACATGTGATGCATTCGGAGTCTTGCCGCCAATCAGCAGATTGACTCCTGCTCAAGCAGCATATCATTTCATCTCAGGATATACTGCTAAAGTTGCAGGTACTGAAATTGGTGTAAATGAACCTGAAGCTACATTCTCAGCCTGCTTTGGAGAGCCTTTCATGCCTATGCACCCTGGTGTTTATGCCGATTTGTTATCCGAGAAAATGGCTGAACATGGAGCGACTGCATGGCTGATTAACACTGGTTGGTCCGGTGGATCATATGGAGTGGGTAATAGGATGAAAATCCGATATACCCGTGCAATGCTAAATGCTGCACTTGATGGGGAATTAGACGGCGTCGAATATACAACTGATGAAAGATTTGGTTTTGAAGTTCCGACTTCTTGCCCTAATGTCCCCGGTGAAATCTTGATTCCAAAACAGACTTGGGAAGATGAAGCAGCATACGATTCTGCTGCAGATAACCTAGCGTCTATGTTCAACAAGAATTTTGAGCGATATTCTGACGGTGTTGCAGACGCTGTTAATGCTGCTGCGCCCCAAATGTGATGTAGAATAGATATCGTTTTTATCTAAATCATCATATAAATTACCGGAATGCTAAATCCGTACTTTGATAGCGGACTAGTGACACGACAGTTTGTTGAGGCCCATGCGTACACGTACTTTGCTCCTTGCCAGCCTGATGATGATGATGTGTTTCTCACCGCTAGTAACAGCGGATATTGAGAAAGGCATAGAAGCTGGAAAAGAAATTGAAGAGGCCCAATTGTTTGACTTACCTGTAAAGGCGATCGACGAAGTAGGACCTCGTATTAATTCAGCAACAAGTGGACGCGCTCCATGTAGTGCCGTTCAGACTGATGCTGGTTCCGCCGGAGATGCTGGCAACACAAGTTCGACAGCAAAAAGCCTAGGAACAGACCCTACAAATGGCCCTACTGGGGTTACAGGGTGTGTCGATTCCGCTGATGCAGAAGATATGTACAGCGTCACTACCACCTCTGGAAAGGACGTAGACGTAGAACTTGTAGTTCCTGCAGGTGCTGACTTCGACCTATACTTGGTTGATGCTACCAAGTCTACATTCTATGATTACTCAGAATACAATGACCCGTTGGAAAAGGTAACATCTGGTTCGTCCAACCTTTCAGGACAGGCTACTACATTCTACATTTGGATTGTTGCCTACAGTGGAGATGGACAGTACACCTTACGTGTCTGGACAAATAATACAGTACCTAAGCCAGATATGACCATCACAATGGTCGACCATCCAGTCAAGGCTCAGGCAGGAGACACGATATCTGTAAACTATACAGTTGAGAATTTAGCGAACAATTCTACTGCAACCACTGGTGTTTTTGATGTATTCTTTATCTTATCAACCGACACTACATTCGACATTGCTGATGAAATATTAGATGAGGTATCTCAAGAAGCCGATTTGGGCGCTGGTGCTTCACGTAACACTACAACTAGTATCACATTACCAACTAATCTTTCTAACGGTTCGTATCATTGGATTATATGGGCTGATGGATATGGCAATATTACTGAATCCGATGATTTGAACAATGATATGACATCTACTGGAAAAATGACTGTTGGACTCGATTGTATCGATTTGACAGGAGGTTCTCAAAACGATGCAGGCTTAGGCTATGATGCTCCTAGCGATACTGCAAATGCTACTAACATGGGCAACAATATCACTGCCACTTACACAGGATGTATGGACGGTGCTGACGGTGATGATATTTTTGCATTCGACGTTCCGGCCGGATATTTCCTAGAAGTTGAACTTGACGCTGAAGACCAAAATTCAGATTTAGAGATATTCCTTTACTATTCGAATGGTTCTGAGGTTGACAGAGGTGTTTCCGCTTCATATCCTGAATCCGCATCAGCGAAATTAACAGATTACGAAGGAGTTGGAGGAACATATTATGTCAATATTAGTCACTATTCTGGTGTTTCGAATTATACTCTTGATATATGGACTAACAAAAGCATACCAGCTCCAGACTA
>CASICT010000027.1 GCA_949373265.1 Candidatus Poseidoniaceae archaeon
GGCATGACTCTTGAAAGTGACATGGGACCATTCCGAGTTACAGTTGTCGAAGATGAAAATGTGACAGTAGATTTCAATCATGCTTTAGCGGGTAAGTCATTAACATTCAATGTTGAAGTTGTTGAGATGAGAGATGCTTCTGAGGAAGAAGTAACTCATGGACATGCTCATGGACCCGGCGGACACAACCATTGATGGAGACTATCAAATGGAAGGCCAGCGTAGTGATGACTGGCGGACTCTCGGTGGTATCGAGATTCCGAAAATTGTAGGACCAGATTCATCAGGTTCACCACCATACACGAGAGGTATTCATAACACAATGTATCGTTCACGACTGTGGACTATGCGTCAATATGCTGGTTTCAGTAGTGCTGAAGATACCAATGAGCGATTCAAACTTCTTCTCGAACGTGGTCAAAAAGGCCTTTCTGTCGCGTTCGATCTACCTACACAATTGGGATTAGATGCAGATGATGAAATGAGTGAAGGTGAAGTTGGTAAAGTTGGAGTTTCTATTTCATGCCTAGATGATATGCGTATTCTTCTTGCAGGTATACCATTGGACAAAGTTTCAACTTCGATGACCATCAATGCTCCAGCAATGATATTGCTAGCAATGTATGTTGCAGTTGCGGAAGAAAATGGTGTCGACCAATCACAAGTTCGTGGTACAATTCAGAATGACATATTGAAAGAATATATTGCAAGAGGTACACACATATTTCCACCAGAAGCTTCTATGAGACTCATTACCGATATTTTTGAACACTGTGCTAATGAAATCCCTGCATGGAACACTATTTCGATTTCAGGATATCATATTCGCGAAGCAGGTTCCACTGCAGTACAAGAAGTCGCATTTACAATCGCTAATGCATTAGCTTATGTCGAAGCAGCAATTGAAACAGGGCTGGATATCGACACCTTTGGCCCAAGGCTTTCATTCTTCTTTAATTGCCACAATGATTTCTTTGAAGAGGCCAGTAAATTTAGAGCGGCAAGAAAACTCTGGCATGACTTGATTACTGAAAGATACGCACCAAAAAACCCAAAGAGTGCAATGCTTAGATTCCACACGCAGGTAGCAGGAGTCTCATTGACTGCTCAACAACCAATGAATAATATCGCTCGAGTAACGATACAAGCTCTTGCTGCAGTATGTGGAGGAACTCAAAGTCTTCATACGAATTCATATGATGAGGCTCTTGGGATTACCTACTGAAGAAAGTGCAACTGTGGCCCTTAGGACACAACAGATTATTGCTGAAGAAAGTGGAGCTGCAAGTGTAGTTGATCCACTTGGTGGCTCATATCTTGTCGAAATGTTAACCGAAGAGATTTACAACCAAGCAAGATCTAAAATTACTGAAATTGAGGATATGGGCGGGGCTATGAAGGCAATAGAAGCAGGTTTCCAACAAAGAGAGATTCACGAGGCTGCATGGGGCCATCTAATGCAAGTCGAATCCGGAGACAGAAGGATTGTAGGTGTCAATCATGGTGTACTAGAGGAGGAGGATATGCCTCCTGTACTCAAACCAGATCCTGATTTAGGATTAAGGCAAAATAAAAAATTAGCAAATATTCGCGCTAACAGAAACAATGATTCGGTTAACAGCACACTACAAATGATTAGAGATGGTGCTACGGACGGAACTAATTTATTCCCGTTAGTAATTGAAGCATTGAAACACGACTGTACACTTGGAGAGATTGTTTCTGCAATGAAGGATGTATTTGGCACATGGATGCCACCAAGTGGATTTTAGGTGATTTAATGAAGATACATCTAGACCATATCGGTATTGCATGTAATGATTTAGATGCGGCATCAGCATTTTGGAAATTGATTGGATTACATCAGGGCGACGAAGATGAATTGGTGGAAGAACAAGGTGTAACTACTAGATTTTTTGCTACTAGCACTAATGATGATACAACTCCAATGATCGAATTGCTTGAACCTACTGGCGAAGATACACCAATTGGTAAATTCTTATCCAAAAGAGGGCCTGGCATTCAACAAATTTGTTTCCGTGTTGAAAATTTGGAGAAGATGATTGAGCACTTGGTTTCTAATGATGTGAAAATGATAGACTTAGTTCCAAGAAAGGGCTCACATAATTCATTGATTGCATTTGTTCATCCGAAGAGTACAGGCGGAGTATTGGTTGAACTAACTCAGAAGTAGCAATTATAACTCATAGTAGTGGATGGTGAAATTATGCGTACCTGTTTGGATCGTCTAATCGCCCAACCAAGAATAACAGGTAGTGAAGTCCGTAATGAGTCTGCTTACGTAACTGCAAGACTGGAACAATGTAGGCTTGATGGATTAATTTCAAATGACGCATTTTTAGATGCTGGCGTTATCCAGGGAGCACTCACAATGATTGCAGACCATGCGGATATGGGTGTGCCACAAAAAGAGGTACAGGACTTGATTCGACAACAAATCGGCCGGGCTGAAAAACTGGAAGCAAAACATCCAGGCTTGGACAATGCTGTTGAATCAGGACGTTGACCCATAGGCATGAGCGGACCTCTACTGACACTAGATGGCGTCGCGAAGAGTTTTGGTGAAGTTGAAGCATTGACTCTTGTCGATTTAGAGATTAACTCTGGACAAGTTATTGGTTTAGTAGGTGGTAATGGTGCTGGTAAAACTACACTTTTACGTTTAATGGCAGGTGTTATGGAGCCTACTAACGGAACTATACTGTTCGGAACTAAACCAGTATCCCAAATGCGTAAGAAACTGGGTGTGGTCCCTGAATCAACTGGTTTGTATTCAAGATTGACAGCATGGGAGAATATCCGTTATCATTCAAGGATGTATGGAATTCCGGATGATGTTGCATGGAATCGAGTATCACATTTCGCAGAACGACTTGAAATTACCGAATCGCTTTCACGTCATACCAAAGGATTTAGCCGTGGTATGCGTCAAAAAACAGCCTTGCTTAGAGCGTTAGCACACGGTCCTGACATTCTACTACTAGATGAGCCAACAGCAGGATTAGATGTTACAAGTGCAAGGACTGTTCGTTCACTGGTTGGACAATTAAGAGACGAGGGTGGCACTGTAATCTACAGCACTCACCACTTGGCAGAGGCTCAACAAGTATGTGACCGTATAATCATAGTTCATAATGGAACAATTCGGGCAGATGGCTCACCATCAAAATTACTAGAATTAACAGGTAAAGAATCGCTTGAAGATGCATATGTTTCTTTAACTTCAGATAAAGCAAGAGCAAGAAATGAAGATAATACTAAGGAAGGGAAGTTAGCTAAATGGTGGCGTCGTTTCTTAACAGGGAGTACACCAGAATTATTGGAGGTGTCTGAAGATGAGTAACTCTTTTCGATTCATAACTACTATTGCAAAAAAGGAAATCATTGAGTTCGTAAGGGATTGGCGTACATTACTTGCTCTAGTCGTAATTCCATTGCTCATATTCCCTGCATTATTCATAGCTTTACCACTCCTATTACAATCAGAGGCTGAAGAATTAGATGCACTAGAATTGGAAATCATATGGCAAGGTAATGTCAGTGAAGAATTGCAAATTGCATTTACAGATTCTAAGCTAAATATTACGTTTGAAGAAATACCTATTGGAATTAGTAATCTTTCAGATACTGGCGATGATGATGACCGATTAAGAAATAAGGAGATAACTGCTGTATTCAGACTATCTGAAAATGATTCTGAATGGAAATTCTCAATACTCTATCTTTCAACCAGTGAGGCATCTAATGAGGCTAGAAATCGTATTCTGGCAGATATTACAGATTGGGAAAGAAGTGTAGTAAACGGTACTTTAGTTGAGGCAGGACTAGACCCTGAGACAACATTGGATCCAGTTACATGGGATGGTGATTCCTCATATTCTGATGTTGCTACCAAAGGTGAGCAAGCAGGTCTAGTGCTTTCGATGTTTATCCCAATGGTAATCGCAATATGGACTGCATCAAGTGCGATACAACCATCCATTGATATGACTGCTGGCGAAAGAGAGCGCGGGTACTTTAGAAGCGCTGCTTTGTCTACCGTGCTCAAGAATGCAATTACTTGCTGGTAAATGGCTAGCAGTAGCTGGAATTACAAGTGCCGGGGTCGCACTGCAAATCGGGGGGTTACTATTTGCAATCACATTCTTAGCGTCCGCATCTATCATTGGAATACCAACGCTTGCAATTTCAAGCATACTATTACTACTAAGTGCAATAATAATTTTCACGATAATGGTTGTGGCATTTGAATTAGCATTAGCCATGAAAGCACATAGCGTTAAGGAAGCAGGTTCACTGCTTGGCCCTGCGATTATATTCATTATATTCCCAGCATTATTCACTCAAGTAATCAATTTGGATGGAGTTGAATCATGGTGGTTTGCAATACCTTTGGTTAATATCTTACTAGCAATGAGAGAACTACTCCTAGACCGTATAATAGTTGAGCATGTTTTGGTTTGGCTATTATCAAGCCTATTTTATGCAGGATTGGCTGCTTGGTTTGCTGCAAGACAATTCAATCGTGAGGACCTAGTTGCATCAATCTCCTGATAATCCCTCAGTAATACTCAGGTAATAGCATACGAATACTTCATATGTCCCATTACCGACCGCAGGTCATGCCAAAGGTTAGCCTAGATATGCCATCTCAGCTGCTAGATGACATCAAATCACATGTTGGTGATGAAGGTAAATTTGTATCTGTAGCCGATGCAATACGTACAGCATGCCGCAAGATGTTAGATCAACTTGATGTGATAGATGCTCGCCATGGGCGTTTGGAGGAAAATAAATGAGAACTAAGGAAGAAGCAATGGAAGCCGTGAAAGTAATCCTTGAGTACGTTGAAGGGTCAGCCGAAAGAGAAGGTCTATCTGAAACTCCAATGAGAGTGATAAATTCATTTGAAGAAATCTATGCTGGATATGGAATGGATTCTCAAGAAGTCCCTTTCATCAACATTCAATGGAGAAGGATATGATGGAATTGTACTATTGAGGGATATTGAATTTCATTCGACTTGTGAACATCATCTTCAACCCTTCAAGGGAAGAGCACATGTAGCATATATTCCAACGGAGCGAATTGTAGGAATAAGTAAACTTGCTAGAATTGTTGAATTACATGCTAGAAGATTGCAAAATCAAGAACGTATAACTAAAGGAATTGCCGATGATTTAGAACAGCATCTTTCCCCATTAGGGGCTGCTGTGATTATCGAGGCTGCTCATGGATGTATGCAATGCCGTGGCGTCTCTAAACAAAATGCTGTGATGACCACCAGTGCAATGCGTGGAGCATTTTTTAGATAAAAATGAAGCAAGGACTGAATTAATGCAATTAATTCACAGTCCACCGTTATCTAATTGATGTGGAATTATGAGTTCATATCCTATCGTAGAGATATTTCACTCTGTTCAAGGTGAGGCATTCCATGCAGGTGTTCCTCATGTTTTCATTCGATTTGGAAATTGTAATCTTAGATGTGAATGGTGCGATACCGACTTTCTAACCTTTGAGCAGATGGATTTGGAAAAGATAGTTAGTACTGTGCTTGAATATAATTGCGACCGAGTTATTTTCACAGGTGGTGAGCCATGTCTACAAGACTTAGATACTATTGGACTGGCCCTGAAAAAACATGGAATAAATCTCTCAGTAGAAACCAATGGTACAATTCCAGTGCCCGAAATTATTGATTGGATATGTGTTTCTCCAAAGGACCAATTATATCCAAATGTATCGATTAAACAACGCGTAGGTGATGAATTGAAAGTTGTATATTGTGGCCAAGATTTGTCAATGTATGACGATTTGAAACAAGGATTTAATCACAGATTCATTCAACCTTGTTACATGGAGAATGACAGTGTTGAAGAAAACGGAAAAAGTTTTTCATTGGTTGAGGATTTAGTCAAGAGCACACCTGGAT
Organism: Candidatus Poseidoniaceae archaeon; assembly: GCA_949373265.1. The sequence goes on from CASICT010000027.1 coordinate 5,957, forward strand.
GGCGACTTTCATTGCAAACTCACAAATGGATGGGGGTCGACTAATGAGGGCTGTAATGGCACTTAGCGGGGGGATGGACTCCACTGGTCTACTGATGCGGCTTATTAGCGAGGGATACAAAGTAAGTTGTATCTCCTACGAGTATGGTCAAAAGCATAGCATTGAGCTCGAAAGAGCTCAGGCTAATATCCAGTATCTTGCAGATAATGGTATCGATGTCGAGCATAAAATCGCTGACCTTTCATCAGTGATGGGTCTTTTTCATTCAGCATTAACCAGTGACGATGTGGAGATACCTGAAGGCCATTATGAAGAAGAACAAATGAAGGCTACAGTTGTACCAAACCGCAATGCTATATTCGCATCGATAGTGTATGGCTATGCTCTATCTATTGCAATTAAGGAAGAAACTGATGTCGTAATCGCACTAGGAGTTCATTCAGGAGACCACGCAATTTACCCGGATTGCCGACCTGAATTTTACGAATCATTAGGTGAGGCATTCGATATTGGAAATTGGGATAGCGAAAAGGTTTCATTCCACCTACCATACATCGATGGGAATAAAGAATCTATTTTACGCGATTCATTAATCTCTTGCCAAAAACTGAAATTAGACTTTGATACTGTTTTTGCTAATACGAATACATCATACAATCCTGATGAAAATGGTCGTTCGAGTGGTAAAAGTGGAGCCGATATTGAAAGAATACTTGCATTCCATGCTATTGGGCGAGCAGATCCTGTGGAATATACTACGTCATGGAGTGAAGTACTAAAAGACGCCTTAAAGGCGCAATTACGTCATCATGTGATGAAAGAGAATGGTACGGAGAGGGCATTCACTGGTGAATATGATAAGCACTATGAGAATGGTGATTATCAATGTGCAGATTGTGGTAAGATTCTCTTTTCATCAAATGATAAATTTGATTCTGGTTGCGGATGGCCAGCATTTAGTTCAGAAGTTGAAGATGCCAAAATAACCCAGATAAAGGATAGCAGCCATGGAATGGTAAGAATTGAAGTTCGGTGTTCTGATTGCGATTCGCATCTAGGGCATTTATTCCATGAATATAATGGTCCAAGGTATTGTATCAATTCGATATGTTTAGATTTCAAAGGTGAATAAAATGACAACAATAATCCGCAGATATGTAGAAACAGATACAGGGCACCGAGTACCCAATCACAAATCTAAATGCAGACATATGCATGGTCATAGATATAGATTTGAAGCCGAAATTGCAGGAGATGTAGTCGATGTTGAAGGGGCATCAGAAGAAGGAATGCTAATCGACTTTTCAGATGTTTCACAGATTCTTAATGAATATGTTCACGACATTATCGATCATGCTTTTGTTGTATATGACAAAGATGAATTGCTACTAAAAATGTTCGAACAATTACCACCAGAACATAGAATTGTGAAAGTTCCTTTTATTCCAACTGCTGAAAACTTGGCAAAATGGGCATTTGAACAAGTCGCACCACATATCAAAACAGCTTATGGAAACGAACTAAAGTTAGTGGCTATGCATGTTAGAGAGACTCCGAAGTCGTGGGCGAGTTGGAAGGAGTAACTCGCTTGCGGCGCTCTCTTTTCCAATCCTCATCACCGGATACTTTCTGTAGAGCAGTTGTAGCCTGAACTAGAGTTCCAATAAACCGTTCAGCCTCTGAATCTATCGGAAGTCCACGCATAATTACTCTGTCATAAACATCAGCGATTAATTCTTTTTTGTCACTATCGAGAGAATTTGAAAATTCATTTATTGCTTGTTTCATAATTTGGCGCAACTTAGGTGATAGTGCCCTATTCTTTTCTACACCTTTAATGGAAATACCGTTTAGTATTCTATCTCTATGTAACTCATAAACACAGTGACCCACTGCTTGAGACAAATTTGCAATAGGATAACCTTCCCATGTAGGTAAGGTTAGTAAAATATCGCACATATCTAGATCCTCGGTTGAAAGTCCCTTGCCCTCTTCACCAAATATCAATGAAACCTTACCTTCGAGACTTCTGATTCTTTCAGCAAATTCCCAAGGTAGAACAAAATGACGTTTCAGGATTTTAGAGCCAACTTCTCTTTTACCGCTTGTACCTACAACAAGTGAGGAATCAGAAACAGCATCAGTTAGAGAATTGAAGACTTTCGCTGTATCCAAAATCCTTCCAGAGTGCTTGGCGCGGTTTCTTGCTTCATCATCATCAACAGAACACTCAGGATTAACTAAAGACAAACTTGCGAAGCCGTGGTTAAGCATAGCCCTGCAGACTGCACCTAGATTACCAGGATGACTTATACCGACTAAGACAATGTCAAGTTCATAACTTGACTTGGGTAATGACACATCCATTCTGTCACCCATTACATGACCTCCGCAATCCAGCGAGGGTCACAAGGAGAATAAAGGAAAAAAACTGCTTCCTCATCGTTTTCACGATCTGGCATAACTAACGAATGCTTACGAAAAGAGTGATTTTCACGAAGATGTTCTAACAACATCTGCAATTCATCTTTTGAACCATGAACGCTAACGGGATTGCGATCCCAGGCGACTCTAATCGCCATAACCTAACCCTCAATCGGTACGGCGCTGGCGGTAAGTTGTAACGTAGCCTGCAATCCAGTTGCGCAATTTTTTGGATCCACCGACATCTGTGAGTTCTTGAACCATTTTCTTGTTATGGTCGAAGTCATTAGTGAACTTTTCACCGTGTTCTTCACAAAGAATAATTGCACGTATTTTGATAAAACTTGGACGTATATTTCCCATTTTCACTCCTCCATGAGTTTGACTTCGATAGGGATGTCAGGTTCGTCGTGACGAGTTATCTGCAAACGAATCTTGCGAGGTGGGTTTTCAATTCCACGCTCCCAAATCTTTTCATTTACAGATGGGTCAATCCAGACCTCTTCATCTTCGGTAACCTTGAGGTGCTTGACGACCTCGTTCTTGATAATTTGAATAGCTCTAGGTGCTCTCTTGTATCGGGTAATATTCCATGCGTTCCTCAAGGGGACGATTAATTCGCTAACTGCTCCACGTGCCATTCAAAATCACCTCTGTAGTTTACTGCGCCTCCAGTGGTGGCGCTTTGGATGAGATACTGTGTTTCGCGCTGTCTTGAGCATGACCCAGACAGGTACACGACGGTTTTGTTTTCCAACCTTTAGTAGGCGGATTTTCTTTGCGGCCGGCTTGTTGCTTGACATTATTTCACCTCAGATTCTTCTAATGCTAGTCTCACGACGGCCTTCGGAAAGACCTGCGAGGATTCGCTTGAGTTGTTCATCGTTAACTGGAGTTGCAATTCTCTTCTCTCCAGCAAGGGTTGCTAAATGAGTTTTAACCCTAGTAGTCAACTCGGTGTTGACAAGATTAAGACTTGCAAGACGTGATCTTGCATCTGGTGATAGTATCAGTTTCATCGAACTGTCGAGTTCAGCAACTGCTGCGGCTTGGGTCTGCTGCTCTAATTCAGCATCTGCTTGTGCTGCTGCTTGCTCTTCCAACTGACCTTGAATCTGAGCCATACGTTGAGCACGTATGTTTGCCAGTTCCTCATCAGCGGCAATAGTCATAGCAGCCACGTCCTCACACTTCCAATATCAATCAGTACTTTGAGAGGCCAGGATATGCTTCCTCTGCCTTGCCACGAATAGAGTGGGCTACTTCGTTCAAAATCTTTTGACCTTCAGAAGTAATAGTTCTTCCAGAATACAACTTTTGGTCACCGTCAACAGATTGAACTGTCTTGGTAGACTTCATCTCGATTAAACCAACATCACTTAGTTGCTGTAATGCGGTGCGAATAATATGTCGGCTTCCCATTGCTGGGGTGTGTGGATTTGAACCATTGTCCTTCTTTCCACCATAGGCTTGTGCAAGAGCATTTACTCCGATTGGACCTTCTCTGCCAACCTTGCGCATGAGGGCAGCGCAACGCAGCTCCCACCAGTTTGATTGGGAAGGCGGGCGTTCTCGGTGAACACCAGTCTTTACGTAATCAGCCCACTCCGGACGTGAAATGCCATCGATATCCGATAGCCTGTCAGCAAGAGCTGGGTTCAATAGGTCAGCAGGGACATCGTAGAACGTCGTCATCGTAGCACCAAGCAACTTGCCGACCAAACTCCCCTATATGAAAGGCACTGTTCCCGCAGCCTCTAGCACGGTTACAGAGAGGGGACTGCGGGGCTAGTTCAGCAGGGTTCATGAAGGGCGCACATCTGGACCCAAACATGCGCAAAGCGTTGGCCCAAAATCCGAACTTACTGCGCACGCTAATCGGGATGGGGCTGACACTAATATTTCTGCTTAGTTATGCGGTATATGGAGCAACAATAAGCACAGAATATTTCATCTACTACTCTGAATCAGAGGAGAATGAATTGATATTTGATAACCCCGACAGATATTATGATTCTGATAAAAATCAGACAACATGGACTTGGGACGTAATGCTAGATGGTCAAAACCTAACTTGGATTAATTTATCCGCAAGTTCGTTGTCAACAAACGCAATAATATCAATTTCAAACGGTGAGGGTATTTTCAGCCACCCAGACCTTGGCGATGTTGATGCTGAAGAGTTTTCTTGTGTTGATTCATGTAGAAAGAAGATCGAGCACACAACAAACTCATCAAATGGTTTTGCTGAAATCATATCATTAACAGATCCTAATCCGGCACTAAGAGGCACAGGTACCGTATACGCAGATTCATTAGAAAAGGCAACTGAAAAAGCTAGTGAGATTCTGGAAACCTCATTTGAGCCATCGAGCGTTAGAATAACAGTAATTGAAAATGGAAACAGAGATGTCAACCCAAATGTCAAGTTGACCCAGGTCAATGAAGAGTTATCTGATATTGAAAAGTTTGAAGTTGATGCCGCAACTGAGTTCATGTGGGCACTTGCGGCAGTCATAGGATGCTTCAGTATGGTTTTAGTTCCATCATTCACAGTATACTTTGCAGCTAGGGCGAAACAAAAGAAGTTAGAATTGAAACTCGAAGAAGCAAAAGATGCTCTAGAAGATGAATAGTTTGAGCGAAGGTGTAATATTGCTTGCAACAATGTCAGCATTTGAGGACCATGCGACGAATCATCCCAATCGTACTAATCGCGCTACTGTTGCCTTCATTTTTACCAATGGTTAATGCTACATCGGGTAGGGCTGTAAATATTGATTTAGATATAACTGATATCTCGATTACGTATCCTGATTCTACTAATCAGTCCCTATACCAAATGTTCTCATCAAATTATCCAATTATAAACTTTGATAAGCCAGAAAACCTCTACGTAACGGATGGAGTAATCGGGGTGGAAATGAACATCAATATATTAGTTGAAAATATTGGAACTGTTCAATCAGGATTTGTAGATATCACTGTGTTAGTGTTACATAATGAGTACACTAGATTCGAATTATTAAACAATACAAGAACGATGAATCCAATTTCAGGATCATCATCTGGTTCAGTTGATATTCTTTGGACACCGTACTATTCGGGTAATCACACTTTGCAAATATCTGTATCGAACACTAATGGCGACGATGACATATCAAATAATCAACATTCCCGACACCTAACTGTAGCATACCTCTACGATAATTGTGTAGACATGTCACAATGGACTAGCACAGGAGAATGGAGTGTTAATTCTGATGCATTTATTTCGCAATCGAATTCATTCCATATTGGAAATGGACAATTATCAACGTATTCGAATTCACTAACTTCGGTATTGACAAGTCCTACTTTTAATGTGGCTGATGACGTTAATGGCCACAATGCTGCAATTGGGTATTCCTTCTTTTACTCAGGGGGTGTGTCTTCAGGAGACCAAATGAAGGGTTATATCAAAGATGACATGGGTAATTGGGATGAGACCTTTACAATGCAGAGCGTTGTCGATAACAACTTCCAAGACGGAATAAGTTGGCAAACATTCTCAGCCCAATATAGTGGGAAAACATCTCCATTAATCCCTGTTGATAACTCACACTTCCACTCATCAACACAGATTAGATTTTCATTCACATCCGATGCAACCGGTTCCGACATGGGATATTGGATAGATGACCTCGTGATAATTTATGACCAAGCTGCACGTAAATCTGAGTATCAAGTTGGCTTGACAGATGTAAATACAATGGGTGGGCTACCTGGAGATTGGTCTACGACTCGATTAGAAGTTAGCAACGATGGAAACATATCTGCAAGATATACACCCACTGCTAGTGGTATTCCAAACGGTTGGACGCACTATTTCTCTAATCCTAACGGGGCTAGTATCGGTTCATCGGGACTCGAACTTCTACCTGGTGAATCACGAGAATTTGACCTCCGGGTATTAGTAGATGAAAATGCAAGTCAAGGTAATCTGCCAGTCACTGTTAATGTGACTTCGAATATACATGCAGATGTTACAGATGGTATTGAGACCATGATTAAGGTACTACCAGATAGATTGCCCGAGATTATCCTGCCTGAAATAACTCCTAGATGCAGCCCTGGGATGAGTTGTGATTTCTCTATTGAAATTGAGAATATAGGACAGGCGACAGATGTATTTTCAATATCGCTTGCAGATAAGAATGTCCCCGCAGGGTGGAGTATATCTCTATCATGGAATCAATCGACAAATGTTTTGGTACGAGTTGACACACCAGTCCAAATATGGTTTACAGCAACGGTTCCAGAAGGTGTTGAGCCTGATGTAACCGGTGAAGTTTGGCTAACTGCTACAAGTACAAATGATACTAGAAGAAGTGATGTTAAGGCCATTGAAGTGGCTGCAGCAATGATTAGTGATGCGGATGTATCATTTGAAACACAGATTGGGGATACAGGTTACATAGGCGCAGGTCTATCAAAAGATGTCGTTTTCCGAATATGGAATAATGCGAGCAGAATCGATATTTTCAAACCTCAAATCGAATATACCAACGTAACTGGATGGATAGTAGAATTACTTAATTCACCAGACTTGGCTATTTCGCCAGGTTCATCGTCAACATATACAGTGCGAATTACTGCCCCAATTACAGCACAGGCAGAAGATATTGGACCAATGATATTGCCACAAGCTCTTTCGCTTAGATCAGGTGACGAAATTACAGGCAATGGATGGCAAGGTTTGCGTGTTGATTCACTTTATGACCTTGCAATAGAATTGATTGAACCGCCAACTACCCTAACACCAGGCGTTCCAGTGATGGTAAGTATTGAAATTACGAATAATGGAAATGGGCCAGCGACTGCTGTTATTGATTTCCCTTGGAATTCGGCAACATGGAAATGGTGGGCCTTGGTAGAAGGAGTAAACGTAACAGAAGGTGTTGAATTATCCGTTTCATACGACCTTGAAAACATAAGAACGGTTGATGTTTGGATTTTAATGCCATCATTAGAGGCACCTGGGGAGTTTCATGAAATCACAATTTCAGTTCAACCCAAAGATGCAACTGACATAAATTCCAGTGATAATACAGTTATGTTTGAAGCAATAACTGAAACAATTAGACAACCAAGACTAGATGGAGATTCTATTGAACGAATAATTGAAACAGATACTATATTTTCATTTAACGCAACTGCATGGAATATTGGCAATGCTGTCGACAATACAGCAAGAGCAAGGTTGGTTATTCAGACAACACCTGCCACATCAAGTGTAATTGGATTCATTTCAACAGAAAATGGTGCTGCTATTGATGCAGGACAGTGGATAAATCTCAATCTAGGTGCAACAGAATCAATATTATTGTTGGCAGATATCATAGTGTCACCAGATTGCCCTTTGAATACAATCATTTCAGCAACCATAGAATTGGAAGGAGGCTCTGATGAACTAGGTCGGCCAATCTCTAAGACGGTTGTAGTTGCGTTGATGGTAGGCGAAAGAAGACTCGTTGAAATGGAGGATATTGAAAAATCAACTGAGGAGATTACTCCAAATACTGACCATGTATTATGGATTAATCTTTCATCAACTTCGACCCAGTACGAGATATTTGATATTGAAGCCGTAGTACCTGAAGGATGGGGAGTTATCTGTGATGGCAACCCCGTACATTTAGAACCAACAAGAATCGAGATGAATCAGGGTCACTTAATCACACAATCACACGATATGAGGTGTGTACTGATCAGGGAAACAGGGGACTACACTGGTAATATACAATTGATGGTAAACGGTACAGATAGTCGTATAAATTTCCAATACAATGACCAAGTAACATGGTCACAACCAGATGTAGAAGAAAAACTGTTTTCAAATACGATTATAGCATCTGGAATCGGAGGAATTACAATAATAGCGGCTTTGCTAATTGTCATTAGGAGATTGGGTTCCAAGGGTGATGAATTTGAACACGAATATGAGGATGAGGATGAAATTATTGAGCAACATATTCCAATGCAGGGTCCACCAGCATCAGTATTCGCAGGCCCACCTGCTACTGTAGTAGTGGAAGATAATACTGCAACTGAATACCAAAAACAAGTCGATGAATACAATAGAAAAGTTGCAGAATATGATGCATGGCATGCGGCGCAAGGTTCACAGGCAGTAGTTGATACGCCAACTCATGAGTGAACTACCTGTAATGTGGTATGTTCTACTTTGTCTAGTATCCATTTTTGGTGTTGCTACTTGGATATTAGATAATTTCACACAAAAATATGAACTTAAAAGAATCACAGGAATACTTGGTGTCGTTTCAATGATTTCAGTACTCTACATAACATTCACAACAGAGGGATTGTAATGATTGAGGGCAACTGGGAGCATTTCATTCCAATACAACTCCCGGTAGATTGGGAATATCAAGGTGAGCCTGGAATACATCCCGAGATTGATGGTATTACTGGTAAAAATGTCGTATTACTAATTAGAAAAACATTTACCAGATTTGAAAAAATATTATCAAAAATTCTGAAGGCTCCTAAAGTAGTTAGAAGACCAATGCACTATACGCAATCAATGCTGTGGGAATTAATGGATGGAAACAGAAACTTCAAGGAAATATGTGAAATCATGAAATCGCTTTACCATGAAGACATTGAGCCCGTGGAAGAAAGAGTGAAGGCATATCTTGAAGTATTCGTAATTCTAAATGTTGCTACCGTTTTCAAACCAAGGGAAGAGGAGTAAGAAAATTATAATGGCACCCAGATGAGTCGCAAACCTATTGCATCACTGCGTTTATCGACTAGATATTTACCTGATGCTGCAGATGTTGTAGATTCAGATTCCATAAGCCACGAACCCCCTTTTGTTACACGCTTCAATCCGATTTCGCTAGAAGTCCATTCAGCAACATTGCCATGACAATCAAACAATCCCCACTCATTTGCTTTCTTCTGACCTACCTCTCTGGTAGTGGCTCCGGAATTACCCGCATGCCAAGCTACTTCATCGAGATCGCTATCTCTATCGGAATGAAACCACCTAGTCGTTGTACCTGCTCTGCACGCATATTCCCACTCTTGTGAAGTAGGAAGCCTCCAAGAACCAGTCAATCCAAGTTTGACAAGATCATCTTGCTCGTTCAACCTTGAGATGTACTCTTGACAATCTAACCAACTTACGGATTCAATTGGACGTAGTCCTGCTGACCAACCATCGCTGAATTTAGCAGGATTCTCATCCATTATTGCAGTCCATTCGACTTGAGTTACTGGACGTGAGCCAATAAAAAACGGTTCCGTTACTGAAATATCACCAATGTCCCCTGGTTCGATTAGGACAAAGGTGCCACCATATTCGTTACTAAATGTAGGCCGCACATGGCAAACGAACCGTAGGGTCCGTATCAAATAAACGGGAGCGCATACGGACAATCCTTATCCCATATGGAGGAGCCAACCAAATTGGTGACCTCCATGACTGAGGATGAAACGGACAACGCAATCGACGCTGCAGCCGAAATAACGGACGCTATGATGTCATCATTAGCCGATGTTGTCAAGACTGCTATTTCCACACCTGAAGTTGAAGAAAAATTAGATCTAGTTACTGAAGAAATCAAGGAAGCAACAGATTCGAACCAGGAAGAATCTAACGTTACTAGTGTTGAAGAAATTGTGTCTGAAGGAGAAGCTGCACACCGTTCAGGAGACCATTCTTCTGCCTTAACATCATTCAATAAAGCAATCTCGTTAGATCCTTCTAACGCAATGGCATGGTTCAACCGTGGTGTCTTACTAGAAGCCGAACAGGATACAAGAGGCGCACGACAATCATTCGTAATTTGTTTAGATTTAGACCCAAACCATGGCCCAGCACTAGCAAATCTCGCAGTTCTATTGGACAGACTTGGCGAGAATGATGGTGCACTCGAAATTGCTCATCGTGCATTACAATATTTCCCCGGCCATCCGCATCTGGTAAAAATCATGGACACTAACAAAGCCGCTGGTGGAGTTATGCACTCGACCCCGAAAGTTATGCCTCATACTCAAGATAAATTAGTTGAACAAAACTTCACACCGGCTATTAATTCGAGTGTTAATAATTTGTTTGATGAAGTTGAAGAGGTAATCGCAAATGTGGAGGTCCAATCACCAAATTTAGAGGTCCAACCACCAAATGTAGAGGTCCAATCACCAAAGATCGAACCTGAAGAAGTAATTCCAAAAGTCGAAGTTCATACACCAAATATTGAACCTGAAGAAGTAATTGAGAAAGTAGTAGATATGGATTCATTATCGACACAAGCGACTGCGATGTTGTCTAATGGTGATGCAAAGGGTGCACTGAATATTCTAAAAGAGCACTTGCATAGTGCTGGGGCACAACACTTCAATTCGTGGCGAATTGCAGCAGGAGCAATGGCTGCTTTAGGACTCGATGACCATTCAATCGGTGCTTACACACATGCAATTGGACTAGAACACACCAATGCTAAATGTTACTTCAACCTTGGTGCTTTACATGAAAGGAAGGGAAATAATGAAGCTGCAGTCAAGTGCTTTGCTAGTGCAATACAATATGATCCACAATACATCAAAGCAGCATTACGACTTGCAACGATTTCTGAAATAACTGGAGATATTGAAAATTTGCTAAAGGCACGTAGATTACTTGTTGACCAAGAAGGTGGAAGGAATTCCTTGGCTACTCTACTAGTAGAGTTGGCAGAAGGAGAATCTCGTATTCTCGAGAATACTGCAGGAATGCCACCTACGATTCCCGAAGGACCCCAACTCGCTGCAGAAGCAGTGTCAATATGTAGCCCTAATACAATGATGATGGGAAGAGCCTTATCTGCATCAGGTAATCATACTGAATCAGTAAAATGTTGGAAAAGTATGATTCAGGACGATAAAACGAACTCTCAATTGTGGCTAGGACTTGCACGTTCATTAGAAGCAGCAGGTGATATGGCGACAGCACAACGCTGTCATGAAAAGGCAAATGCACTTGTTAATCCGGCACAAGTTCCAGATGATGAATTCGCAGCACTAGCAGATTCAGTAAGCCCGCAGGCGAATGTCCCTCAACAATATCAAGCAACACCAGCACCAGCACCAATGTCAGCACCAACACCGGCAATAGCACCAACACCAGCACCGACACCAATGCCGGCACCAGCAATTCAAAACGAACAATTTCAAGCCCTAGAGAGTAATTCAGCACCAGCATTTGTGCAACAAGAATCCGCACATACGCCACTGCCTGAATTATCATACCGTCCAGAACCAGAGGCAAGAGTTCAGGAAGTTAATGTTCAAGTTGATTTAGCAGCAGCAGCACTTGAAGCCACATCAAGAGATGCTACATCTATGGGTATTGATTCTAATTCAAATGCAATAGCCAATCAGGACATCGAATGGTACAACAAAGGAGTCGGATTGATTGAAGACAAGAAATATCGAGAGGCTTTGTCTTGTTTTGATAGAGCATTACCATCATTTGCAGATAATGATGAAATGGTAATTCGAATTCTTAACGGAAGAGGAAATGCTCTGTATTACCTAGAAGACTATCCTAAATGTGTGGAGTCATATCATAAAGCTATGGTGATAAATCCATCTGGAGTTCAAGGTAAGACACTGTACAATATGGGTACTGCTTATGCAGAGATGCAGAGGTTTGGCGACGGGATTAAGTGTTTTGAACAGGCTATTCCGAGAGGCTTGGATAAGGAACAGCAAAAACTTGCTAAGGAACAAATTCGACGATGTAATATTTTACTCAAAGAACAGCAAAGAAAGATGAGTTGATTTCATGCAATCGAGTTCTAGCGAGGAGATTATCGAACGTTTGATTGAAGGCGGTCTTGAGGATAAGTTTGCAAGAATTATTCTGGCACTCTGTAGTCAGCCACCACTCAAAGCAAGTGAGATTGGTAAACTCGTTTCGATTTCTAGAATGGATGCTTATAACACGCTAAAGCGTTTGCAGGATATGGGATTAGTTATGGCTACACTTGACAAGCCAATGAGGTTCACTGCTTTGCCTGTTGCAGATGTTTTCAAACAATTAATCAAACGTAAAGAGGCAAATGTCAGAAGATTAAAATTGCATCTTGATGAATTGAGTTCCATGACTACGATAATTCAATCCGAAATATACACATCACATCATGAGGCCCTATTTTCAGTTGTTAAAGACAGACAGAGCATTTATGCAACTATTGAAAACATGGTGCAAGAATCAGAAGATATTGTTTGGATGATGCTATCTAAATGGGGAATTTTACATCTGATGCGATCTGGAATAATAGATTCATTGAATGAGGCACTAGAGAGAGATGTCAATATTCGAATAGTGGCTGATATTGACGTTAAAACTATCAGGTTTTTTGAGGAATTAGATAATAGAATCGAAATTAGGCATAGGGATAATCAGTCCCAAATGGGTTTTTATGTTGACAATGAGGTTGGAATACAGATTGTTCATTCAGACCCAAATCCAACTGGAAGAGGTAAAGAAGATGCTGCCCTTCTCATCGAGTCTAAAGATTACATGGAAGCCCAAATTGAATTGTTGAAAGTTCAGTGGAATGAGGGAATTGCTTATTCCTCTGCAAAAGCAAGACTAGTAGATGGAATGATAACAGAGCCTCTAAACTTGAAAATCGGTGAAGGCTCATTCTACCAAAGATTACGAACACTTAGCACCGATGAAGATGGAGTGGGATTCACAAATGCGATTCTAAGAAGACCGAACGAGCCCCTAACACTCGGAATTTCTGCAGCAAGTCTACGCAAATTGGGAATTGACATGAGTGAAATCCTGCGGATTGTAGGCAGAAGAATTGGTAGAGAATTAGCATTGGAGCTAAGAGATGAAGTAGATGATAATGATTTTTGGAAAAGTTTGGCAATTCGATGGACAAAACTTGGAATGGGTAATCTGAAGATTGATGCAGTTCCACCAAATGTAGTTACACTTGAAGATTCAAACAATTGTGAAGTAAATGAGCAACTTGATAATATTTTATGCTACATGGATGAAGGTGTACTTGAAGGTGTTTTCAAAGAGAGACACGGTATCGAGGCGAAGGCAAGGGAAAGGCATTGTACTTCTAAAGGTCAAGACCATTGTTTATTCGAAATTTCTGTTCAATTACCAATTTAAAGCACACAGGTTGATATGAGTCAACCATTTCACAGTGACATGGACTGCAATACATGTGACTCTCCCACAGCGGTTGTCATCAACAAACCAGAGGCCGTTGAAGTCATTTTGACTATTACCGACAATGCAAAAGAAATGCTCTCGTCTGCGTTTGGAGACGACATGTCGCATGCATTGTTAGTAGGAGTTTTGTCAGGAGGATGTTCTGGCTACATGTATGACCTACAAATTGTCGAATCTACCGATCAAGATTGTCAAGAAATCGATATCGATGGATTTCGAGTATTGGTTCCTAATGCCACCTCCCACCTACTAGATGGAATAGAAATCGATTATGTCGATCGCCTAATGGGCGGTGGATTCAAAATTAACAACCCCAATGCTGGTAGTTCATGTGGTTGTGGCGAATCATTCTCTTGAGTGTTGAGAAAGATGGGTGTCGTTCAGATCGATGCTTATGTTTTGATTATTAGAGGAAAGGATTCACTCAAGTTAATAGATGGTTTGTCAACCAATAAAGTTGAAGGTAGTTGTACTACCGTATTCACAACCTCAGTTGCAAAGATAATTGATGTAGTAGATGTTGTGGACAAAGGTGATTTTGTTGCCTTAGTGGGACATGGACCATACAAAGAGGCATTACTAGAGAGTATTAATCAACGAATTTTAGGCCAAGATGTAACTATAGGTGATGCTAGTTCTTCGAACCATGTTTACATCTCAACTGAAGATATTGTTGTACCTGAAAGTGCTACGAAATTTGAATCTTTCAAAGGTTGGATTATTGTTGCACCGAATAGTACGACTATCGAAGTAAATATGTCAATTGAAGAATATGATGATTATCGTGTTGAAAATTTAATTCCATTCCAAGGATATGAAATTACGCCAAAAGTTCATCCATTGGCATGTGGATTAGGAGATCTGGTTCACGAAGCAAAAGGATGCTACATTGGACAAGAGATACTCGCAAGAATGCGTAGTAGAGGGAAGCAGGGAAAACAATTAGTTAGGATTGCCAATCCAGTCGATGGTGCAACTACGATAGGTAAAACTCACTCCTTGGCGATAAGAAGGATTTGAAATCGAAATTATTAATCAAAGGTATCAATAATGGGTTCCATTTGGAATAGATATGAACCGATTGGTGTATTTCCCAGTACCAGGTAGAGCAGAAGCTGCACGAGTAGCACTATCCCTATCTGGAATTGAATGGGAAGATGTTGAAGTAAATGGAGACACATTTACTTCAATGAAAGAAAATGGAGAACTTCCGTGGAAGATGCTGCCTGTTCTACAAACACCCAACGGTACAATTGCAGAATCTTCTGCGATACTAAGATTTGTGGGAAAGTCATCTGGGCTAATCCCAAGTGATAATTATCAAGCGGCAAAGGCTGATGAATTCATGGATGGTATGGGCCCACTAGCACGAGTTTTGGATAAAACATTTGAATTATCTAATCTGGAAGAAAAAATTGCACTTAGACAGAAATTGTTTGCAAGCGGTGGAAAAGGTGCAGAAAATATTCAGCTCTTGGATGACAAAATTGGAGAGTCCATTACAGGTTGGGCCGCAGGTACTGATGAAATGAGTATTGCAGATCTAAAACTATTCACAGAACTATTCGCATTGTTTTCAGGTAATTATGATGGTATAGAGGCATCTATGATTTCTGGTTATGTCAATCTAATGTCCTACCATGATAAAGTTGCAAATGAACCAAGAATTAGAGAGCACTACAAAAATACTACCGAAGATGACATTCGATGGACATTTTTGCCTGGAGCATTTGATTAGTTACGAATCATTGATAGGATGTGTTAGTTAATTCATAGACATGGCATGGCTATCTTGGATTGCAAAAGGATTGTTCAGTGGAACGATAATTGTTGCGGCTAGTGAAATTGCAAAAAAATCAACACTGTATGGTGCTATTGTAATTTCTATTCCTTTCATGAGTATAATGTCACTCATATGGTTATACAGTGACACCAAAGATGCCGAAAAGGTAGCAGATTATGCTGAAGGCATTCTTTGGTTAGTCATCCCATCCCTACTACTTTTCATGATATTGCCATACTTACTGAGAAGAGATTGGAGTTTCGAATCAGCAATGTCAATAGGAATTATTGCAACAATTGTTGCGTATTTGTTAATGGCTTACTTAGCAGTAAACTACGGCGAATCTAGTGCATGAGGTGAATATTTACTAACAATTAACTGAATAATAAACGCGTTTTTATCTCGTTGGCATTATTGCTTGCATCTTTATCTCTACTTTACTACTCGTGGGCAGAGTATAATCAACCAATTGAAAAAGGTGGCGCAGTGCCTTTTTCGATGTGCTACCCTTGTTGTTTGCTACTGCTAGGTTTACTCGCAATGGAGTCTGCAAGGAACATGTACTTCAGAGGGACAATCGCATATCATTCTGAGCCTTGAATAGGGCAGGTGTTAATTCCAAAAGCACGATAAATCATACAGGTTACAGAATCTTCTTCCATATTTTTTGGAATGGAACACTGTTTATTTGTTATTCGATTAATATCCTAAAATATCTTTTAGTTGCCCTTTGTAGAAATTTGCCGAGCCTTGAAGGGATTCAAGTTCTGCATCTGAAAGATCTAATTCAAAAATTGTCTCTACACCATTTGCTCCAAGAATACATGGTACGCCGATGTAAACATCTTCAAGTCCATATTGTCCGCTCAAGTAGCAGGATGCTGGAATGACTCTACGTCGGTCGTTAAGCACAGCTTCAGCCATAATTGCAGCCGCTGAACCAGGGGCATAAAATGCAGAACCCCTTTCCAATAATTTGACAATTTCGCCACCGCCACCGGCAGTACGGGCACTGATTGCTTCAATACGCTCTTCAGACATAAGTTGAGTAATTGGAATACCTCCAACTGTAGTGTAACGTGGTAGTGGGACCATTGTATCACCGTGTCCACCAAGAACCATTGGAGAAACGTCTTCTTCTGCACAGTTCAACTCTAAGGCAATGAAGTGAGCCATACGTGCACTATCCAAAACCCCTGCTTGTCCAATTACACGGTTTGTTGGGAAACCCGTAACTTTCTGCATATGATATGTCATCAAGTCTAGCGGATTAGTTACCATAATGATAGTAGCATCAGGCGCATGCCCTTTGATTCCAGTTCCTACTTGTTGTACAATCTCTGCATTCTTTCCAATTAGGTCTTCACGAGTCATTCCTGGCTTACGAGGGAAACCACTGGTTACAACGATAACATCGCTACCTGCAATGTCTGCATAATCTGCAGTTCCGGTAATTGTGCCATTATAATTCAGAACATTACTGTTCTGACTCATATCGAGAGCCTTACCTTTAGCAAAACCTTCGAAAATGTCCAGTAAAACAATGTCGGCGACTTTCATTTGTGCTAGAACAAAAGCACACGTTGCTCCAACATTTCCTGCTCCAATAACTGCAATTTTTCTGCGCCCGGTTGCCATTTTGACCACTCCTACATCCAACCCCAGACAAATGACGTCCATAAGCATAGCCAGTACAAACCGAGTGTGAATTATATGAAACTCCACCGAGTCTTTCAAGAACAGGATAACATTGGGCCCAAACATCGAGCGTGCTTTATGCATTCGCGAGGTGGTAACATGAAGATTGGAGTACCGATGGAACCTGAAGGTGAAACAAGAGTTGCAATCGTGCCGGGTAGCATGAAGAAATTGATGAAATCCGGATTTGAAGTAGTTATTGAAAAAGGTGCAGGCAAAGCTGCAAATTACTTGGATTCACAATATACAGATGCAGGCGCAACTATCGGCAATAGGTCTGATGTTATGGCTTGTGAAATTTTAATTTCAATTAGAATGCCAGATGCTAAAGAACTGACTAAAGGTCAAATTGTAACATGTGTTGCTGATCCATTTCGCCATCCAGAGAAGGTGAAATCATGTATAGATGGTGGAATTACACTCTTGAGCATGGATATGATACCTCGACGTCTGTCCAGAGCTCAATCAATGGATGTAAATTCGAGCCAAGATAACTTGGCAGGTTACAAAGCAGTTCTACTTGGAGCATCACATGTTCCTCGTGGCATACCAATGATGACCACGTCAGCAGGTACTGTAAGACCTGCTAAGGTAGTAATAATGGGGTCCGGAGTTGCTGGATTACAAGCTATTGCGACCGCAAAGAGATTGGGAGCTGTAGTATATGCATCCGATGTTCGAAAATCTGCGGCTGAACAAATCGAATCCGTAGGTGGAAGATTCATTGAAGTTGATGGAATGGATGACTTTGAAGATGAAGCAGGATATGCTAAACCATTGACTCCTGAATTTATTCAGAAGGTTAACGACACTGTTTGTGAAGTTGCAAGCGATGCTGACATCATAGTTACAACAGCCAGAATATTTGGTAGGCCAGCTCCAATTACGGTACCTGCATCTGCGGTTAAGAATTTCAAATCAGGCGCAGTTGTTGTCGACATGAATGCTGATGTTGGT
This sequence comes from Candidatus Poseidoniaceae archaeon, assembly GCA_949373265.1. The sequence goes on from CASICT010000027.1 coordinate 24,073, forward strand.
GGAAACTGTGAATTAACAAACGCAGGCGAGGTTCATACCACAGATAACGGAGTAATCATAGTTGGAACATCTAACTTGCCTGGAACAATTGCGACTACAGCATCTATGCTTTATTCCAATAATCTAACCACTTTCATCACAAGTTTGGTAGACAAAGAAGATGGATTCCAAATTTCAGAAGATGATGACGTTCTAGTCGGAGCACCAGAAGGTAACGATTTCCACGTACCTGGAATGGGTGGTGTTCTGATTTGCAAGGATGGAGAAATGCATCCAAAACAAACTCGACTAGGAGGTGTACTTTGATGACTCCGGAATTATTAATTGGCTCAATTACGTTATTCGTACTATCAATTTTCTTAGGTGTAGAATTAATCACAAAAGTACCATCCATGCTACACACTCCTTTGATGAGTGGTGCAAATGCAATCTCAGGAATAAGTGTAGTTGGAGCATTGCTAGGAGCGAATGTAGCATATGATGGTGGAGATACTGTAGTTTCAGGAATTTTAGCATTTGTAGCATTAGTCCTTGCAATGATTAACGTCGTAGGTGGATTTGCTGTAACTGATCGAATGTTGAAAATGATTGCAGGAAAGAAGAGAGGTGCTTGAAATGCTAAGTGATTGGGTTTCAATTGGGTATCTACTATCCGCAATATTATTCGTATTTGGTCTCAAGAAATTAGGCCATCCAAGAACTGCTCCTAAAGGAAATCAGTATGGAATGATGGGAATGGCAGTGGCTGTACTTACAACTATAATTGATATGAACTACTTACCTGATGGCATTGTTGGATGGACAATAATAATTGCTGGTCTGATTACTGGCTCACTGATTGGTATCATAATGGCAAAGAGAGTTGAAATGACTGGAATGCCAGAATTAGTCGCTTTGTTCAATGGTTTTGGTGGAGCTGCATCGGCATTAGTCGCCCTTTCAGAGACATGGAAGTGGATAGAAGGCACATCACCTGAGCCAGGACTCGAAGCAACTGTCACTGTAATTGCTGCTGGATTGTCAGCATTAGTAGGATGGATGACATTGACGGGATCTCTTCTTGCCATGTACAAATTGAAAGGAGGAATCGAAGTATTTGGAAAGTGGATTCGTACTCCTACATGGGGACCGACTTGGCTTAATCCGGTCAAAGGTTTTCTTTTCATAAGCGTATTATCTTTAATTTACCTTTCAATCGAAGACCCTACAAATACAGATTATATCTGGGGAATAATAGCAGTTTCTTGTATTCTTGGAATCGTTCTAGTTCTACCGATTGGCGGAGCAGATATGCCAGTTGTTGTGAGCCTTCTAAACTCGCTATCCGGTATAGCAGCAGCCTTTACTGGTTTCATTTTCAACAACAGTGTACTTATTGTTGCAGGAAGCCTAGTTGGAGCATCTGGACTAATCCTGACTATGATTATGTGTAAGGCAATGAATCGTCAACTCATCGATGTTCTTTTCAAATCCTTTGGTGGAAGCGAAAAGCAAGAACTAACACGCACGAAAGTTGGTTGCGATGCAGATGAAGTGGCAATGATGGCTGAAGGTGCACAGAAGATTATCATCGTACCAGGATATGGTATGGCAGTTAGCCAATGTCAGCACCAAGTCAAGGAATTTGCAGACTTAATGGCTGAAAAATTCGATACCGAAATCAAATATGCAATTCACCCAGTTGCTGGAAGAATGCCAGGTCACATGAATGTCTTACTTGCAGAAGCTAACGTTCCATATGAGCAACTAATCGAGATGGATGAAATTAACTCTGAATTTTCAGAGTGTGACATGGCTATTGTGATCGGTGCTAACGACACATGTAACCCGGCTGCTAGAACAGGCGAAGGGCCTCTTGCTGGAATGCCAATAATTGATGCAGATAAGGCACGCACTGTTGTAATAATCAAGAGAAGCCTATCGGTTGGATATGCAGGTGTTGACAATGATTTGTTCTATGAAGATAAAACCATGATGCTATTTGGCGATGGTAAGGCAATGATGACTAAGTTGAATAACGCTGTCAAGGAACTCTGAATCGATTCTATTACCGCCCCTAAAGGGGCGCCAAGAAGTGACAACGTTCAATAGGTAATCGCAGGTGGCACAATCATGTCACGAAAGTACGGTCTGTTACTGGTCGCGACACTGGCCATAATGATGGCAGCTCCTGCCTATGGGAACTCCCAAGGACCACCTTGGATGCACAACGATCGTATCATCCCAGAAGAGGGTTGTTCGTGCCACGGAGCAGGTGGCTCCCCATCAAGTGAAGTAATCCTATCAATTTCCGGTGTACCAAGAACCTATGAAACTGGAGAAACTTACAATTTAACAATCACTCTAACGCATGCTTCCTACTCAACAGGAGGGTTCATGATTTGGGATTATGCATCAGGATCTTTCGCCATTTCTGACGGAACCAAAGAAGTTGCAGAATCCAACGGAGCAATATCGCATGATGCTCCAGGAAACGACTGGATAGTTCCTTGGACTGCACCAAGTGAGGATACGGGAGACGTACACTTCTCACTGGCCGGAAATGCTGTTGACGGCAGTGGTGCTCCTGATGCAGGTGACCACTGGACTACTCTTGCGTTTACCGTTAGTGCACCAAATACTGCAACACCAGATGCAGATGTTAGTTTGCGAACTATTAGCGTAGGAGATTATGATTCACTATTTGGTCAAAAGAGTTCTGAAGAACTTGAAGCAGAAGCCCAAGCTAAGAGTGCTGGAAATTACTTAAAGCAAGGAAACTTGTATTTTTGGACAACATTGTCAATATTGATTATTGCAGCAGTAATACAAGGTGAGTTCTATGAGCGAAGATTTGGTGGAGGCCCACCACATCTCGATATGAGTCTTGCAGCACCACAAGGAATTCAAAGAGGCGTTCTATCCCTAGCATTGGGTATTGGCCTTGGTTGGGCTGTTGATACTGAGTTGCCATGGGGTTACACTTTGGTAATAGGAATGTGTACATTGTGGGCTATTTTCGGAGTGTACCGAACCGTAGTCCAAGCTCGTGTTGAAAAGCAGGCCATGGACCGGGTCTGATTAGTATGAACGATTTGCACCTGTCAAGTGATGACAGGACCAATATGCAATCTCATCTAGACGAATTATACAGGCGTGTATCCAGCATAATTATTCTAGTCGTAATTTTGACAGGGATTTGGTCACTGTCTATCGATGAAATATTGCACTCGGTTTTACTCAAATTAGATCCTTGTGAGGGGAATTGTATCAACATATTCTCACCAGATGAATGGGCAGGAACAAGGTGGCTAAGTGCAGCCCTTCTGGGTCTTTTTACGGCAGCCCCTTTTGCTATGATGCAAGCATATTCATTCGCAAGACCTGGCCTATTGCCAAGTGAAAGAAGGGCGTTTGTAATATGGATGACTTTGATGTGGGTACTTGCTCTAGTATCACTAATTTTCACAGTAACCGATTTCTTACCATGGCTTTATTCATACGGTCATTCATTCAATGAGGGTACTGGATTGGTAGGCAGATATGATGCTGCCGAAATGCTTCGCATTACGATATCAATAGCATGGGCGATTATCTTAGTTCTAGCATCGATGAGCATTGTAGCAATTGCAGGAGCGGCAAATTTACTCTGGGAAGGTAACTCCGGATGGTGGAGGTTACGTATTCATGGATTCATGTTAATGCTACTGTGGCTAGTTATTCCCACTGGACTACCTGGATTACTCGTGACACTCACTTTCATAGCATCTGGTTTAGTAGAATTGGTAGGTTGGAAATCTTTCAGAGCAAAAATGCCGATTGGCCATGGATTGCTAGATTTGCTAGATGCAGAAGGAGGAATACACCGCATACTCTATGTTGATTGTTCATGCCATGGAACATCACCATCGATTTCTCCCCTCAAAGGTATGGGTAGAGTCTCATATAGGGCTGTTTGCAGTAACAGTCAACAACAGGATAATTTGTTAGACATTGTTAAGCGATTCGGAGCAGATAGAGTGATATTTTCAGGTTGTATGATCAGTGCATTACCAGTTGATTACATAGACTCCCTGAGATTCTTGGGATGTTCTACTCAATCACTAAATCTCGCACATCTTTCTACCATAAGAGCTGATAAAAATACGATTGACCTTGAATTCGCAATGGCTACTTTAGTGGACCCATGGAGCGAAAAAAGTATGGTTAAAAGATGCTCAGAGATTATCAATAAGTCAAATATTGAGATAATAAAATACGGTGATGACATACCATTTGGACTTAATCTAGGACCTAATGAAGCATGGATTACAAAGCCTAGTGAATCGCTAATTGAATATATTAGCAAAACCGGTATCTCTTTGAAGCCTGAAAGCAATTAATTCATACCGGTAGACAAGCCCACGAAAAATGATGCGACCAGTCATCGCTTGGCCCATTGCCATCGCACTTTCGTTACTTTCAGTAGGTGCATACTTCAATGGAGATTTAGTCAATGACTGGGTGAAGGAGCATTCGCTAAATAGCCAAAAATTCGAGCAGGGGCCATTAGTTGGGATAACTGAAAATGAAATTTGGCTATTTGTACTAATTGATTTCCCTGACCAAGAGGAAGCCACGAATTGTGATCAGCAACGTGCACAAAATCTGTTAGATGATGCATCTCTCGACTATCTAAATCAAGGCATTGGACCTAATTCAACATTGGAAATTGTCTACCATGACAGAATTGTAACAACCGATTATGGAATGGCAGATTATGGTCATGATGTAAATGGAAAGAATGATGTTGGGCGTAATGGAGTTAATCCTCACACTCTAGCAAAAGAAATTGTCTTAGAAATTGAGGATGAAGTCGATTGGGAAAAGTTTGATCTCAATGGTGACAAATGGGTTGACCGGTTTTTGATACTACACTGCATAAAACCTCAAGAGGATGGAGGAGGTTCAAGTTCGAGAATTTGGTCTCACTTCTCTTCAATTGAGGAAACAGTAGATTTACCAGGTGATATGAAAATATCACATTACACTATTTCGAGCCAACACTCTTCAAAAACATTCGGAACTGTAATGCACGAAATGTATCACCAACTAGGAGCCGCTGACCTATACCAGGTCAGTGATCCTACAGTTAACCAAATTTGGAAGGGAGTGGGCCAATGGGACATTATGGCTAGTGGTAATTTGAATGGAAATGGAGTATGGCCTGCTCTTCCAACCGGGCCCAGCATAGAATTAATCGGAGCCGAAAGAAGCCTAGAGATTGAACTTGATTGGCTAACTGGCACAAACTGTATCGGTCCAACATATGACTTCACTGGACTTTCTGAAGGGGGTGACTCTCTAAAAATACCTATAGGTGTTGATGAATATATTTGGATGGAATACCGTAGTGATTCAGGATATGATTCACACCTACCAGGAAACGGGATTCTGGTAATGCAGCAAGACTTGACTATAGGTGATTTAGAAGATAATCTGATTAATTCTCATCCAGAAAGGGCGTGGTTGAAGATAATCGAAGCCGATGGTGAGCAAAATTTGGTGGCCGGTAATAATGATGGAGAGCAATCTGACTTATTCTGGGATGAGGATTTACTTGGTGCTCAAGGAATTATAATCCGTAATCGAGATGGTATTCTAGTAGACTGGACAGCAAATATCAGTGTCGTGCAAGGACAGCCCACCGTAACATTTTCATCACCAGAATGTGGACATGAAACAGAGGTAGACTTACCAGATTATGGTTCTGTATTACTACCAAATGACAACATACCAATTATTGCTGAATGCCCGGGAATATCTTATGATTTAATTAGTACTGATGGTAGAGAATTAGTTGTTAATAATGGTGAAATTAAATTCACAAGCGAAGGCTTTGTTGGTGTAATAGGAAATATTGTTGGAACGATTAACTGTGATGCTGGAACTCAGATTGATGTGAAGCATTCATTTGAAATCGTCGGTAATATACCATTGCAAACCGAATTTGAAGGCTCAATTCCAACCGATGAAAAATCAATTATAAGTATACCAATCGATTTGAAAGGAGATGGTGAACAAGTCTGGCTTGTAGGAGTAAATGGTCCACTATCAAGGATTGCAACTACTGAGGATAACAAGAAACTTTCACCGGGCTCAACAATAAATCTAGAAATCGATCCTGCTGGTTTACTAGTGGACGGAATGGACATCAATGGTGAGATTATTCTGGCATCTGATTCTGGACAAAAATATATTGTGAAAGTTAAGCTGATTTCTGGAGAAGATGACAAAACTAGATTCGAAAGATGGACTGAACCATCAATTTTGGTTCCGATGGCTTTGGCCCTAAGCGCATTATGGGTAATACTAGGAATCGATTCAACGTCCAGGCAGGTGCCTGCGAATCAGCAAGAAGTTCCAGTCATCCCGGAGGAGAGCGACGACCCATCCTTTGTTGACCCCTTCGGCCAATCTTACTGAAAGACTGACGCCCTCCCAATCGCTTGGGGCATCATCTTCTATTTGCATTAACCATGGAGCATGATCGACATCGACGGGTGTTGAATAAACTCTCCACCTACATCCATACTTGAAACCAGGACGCATTATCAGTCCACGAGAATTTAGTTCCCCGAAAAGATTGGTAACTTTATTGTCAACTCCGTTAATCCAATCTAGTTCATCATCACGAAGGAATTTTCGAGAAAGATGTTCAACTCCGAGCAATGGATGACTTTCAGTTGTTGCAGGAGTTACAATACCCTTAGGATCGATTAATGAAAGACGATACATTGTAACATCCATCTCCTCATCGACGATTGCTAATTCGGCTAACATTCCTTCATCGGATAGGCCTTGAGCCCAATTCAACAACTCACCAATGTCTAGTTTTTCTTTGGTAGTAGCCCAACGTACAACTGCTTCTGCACCTCCTTTACTCGGGTGTGATTCACGATTCCAACGTAGCCATCTATCACCTTTCGGAACAACTTTTTCACCAGCGTTACGAACGACATCAAATGCTACAGCCTTGTAAGCAAAATCGGGGTTCTCCTTCAACCTCTGGTCAACCCACCCTTCATCAAGTGGGATATGACGATGCCAATGACAAAACATCACTTCTTCATCTGTAAGTATGATTCCGCCATCTATTGGCTTTCCAAGAGCCGATTTTTGATAAAGGCGATTTGATAGTGGAGCGGGAATGAACCAACCATCTTCATGAGGTTGTGGAGTCTCATTTAGTCTAGTGGGGGCGCCATCATCTGACAACCCGATTGGACGGGTTGGCCTAACTCTTGGTTTTGAGCGTCGACCCCCTGACATGGTCGTGCCACATAGTGACATGTCTTATGTGCCTCGCCTGCCCTGCAGTGATAGAGGGAGAGTATGGTTGACGGTTACCTCGGGACGATGACAACCGAAGAGCGCACTCTTTTGCATCTATTTGACAATCCGCTTCCAGAGGGGCACTGGGAGGCACCTAATGCAATTACACAAGCAGGGATTTCCGCAGCTGTACATGTTCAAAGAAAGCATGTTCCTCGCACTCTGAAGAGACTCGAAGAGCGTTCGGAATTAATCACTGGACAAAGACATGTACCCGGTGCAAAACAACGTCGTCGAGTATACGGTCTAACCGCAAATGGGAAATTAAGAGCAAGTTCACTAAGAGATAAAATTCTTGCTGAATTCGTAATTAAAGATGGAGAAAGAATAATTCTGTCTACTCTAAGAAAGGGTGGCCAATTAACACTCGATTTACTATCTCACTTAGATGAAGGAATGGTTTACTATGAAAGCGCTGTTATTTCACCGGTATCAAATCCAGAAGGAACAGCTTCACTAGATGCACAGGCTGGTGAGAACTTGATTCGAAGGATGCTTGCTAGGGCCTGGGAAGATGGTAAGATCACTAAAGATGAACAGCAATTAATTTCAGAGGTTGTAGAATTTCTTGGAATGCATCCGGATAGAGTTAGAAGATTATCGGATGAAGCTAGGCGCTTACAAAATGCACCTCCTCCAGAAGAGGTCTATCGTGACATGCTAAGACAAGCCCTTGTCGATGGAGAAATTGTAGAAGATGAGATCGCATTATTGACCACAATGCGTAAAGCATTCGATATAGATTTAGAAACTCACCAACAATTGCTCAATGAGGCAAGAGAAGACCCTGTTTTAGATGAAGTAACTTTGACTTATCGTGCAACCCTTTTGACAGCACTCGCAGATGGAATGATTACGTCTGATGAATCGGCCATGTTATCAACACTGCGTGACAATCTAGGAATAAGTGATTCTAGACATGCGACTCTACTGGCAGAACTTCTTGACAGAGATGATTGAAGAACATGATACCCCCGGGTGAATAATATGGGAATGAGCGACCTTGAGTACGAGACCCACGACAGAATTGTTAATCTGCAATCAAGAATCAAAAATATGTCAGGTGACATAGTTCTTGTTGGAGATATCATGCTGGACCAATACATCCATGGATATGCTAACAACCTAAATTCAAGGGCTCCAGTTCCTGTATTGAAAGAGACCCATCGTCACGAAGATGTTGGCGCAGCAGCACACGTTGCTAGGGGATTAGAAAATATTGGACTCGATGCAATCTTATTCGGAGTCGTTGGTGATGACTTACCAGGTGAAAGTATAATTCAATCTCTTGTTGAAGAAGAGGTTGAATGCGATGGTATTGCAATTATCGAGGGTAGAACAACTACTGTGAAAACTCGGCTTATTGCTGGACGTGAATACCTCATTTCAAATCAACAACTAGTTCTCCGTTGGGATATTGAGGACGATTCACCGATAGATAGTGAAGCCCATTCGATAATCATGGACCAAGCTGTCGCTCGAATTGCAAATGCTGATGTTCTAATAATTTCAGATTATGGACAAGGAGTTGTAACCGATGAAGGTGCTGCACGACTAATCAATGCGGCCAAGGTAGCAGAAGTACCTGTTATTTGCGACCCGAAACTAACAGGACTGCATCGGACTGCCGGTGCAGATTGGGTTATTTTCCAAACCCGTGGATTAGATTTGATGGCAAAGCGTATGGCTTGCAATGATTCTTCAGAAGCTGCGAAGTTACTGATTAAAGAGAATGATTGGAGTAATCTGATGGTTCTTCAAGGTGAAAATGGTGTAACCGTATACACCAGTGACGAACAAGTAATATCTGCGCCTTGTACTTTAGCAGAACCAAGAGGCGTAATAGGAATAATTGATGCTGCAGGTGTAGCTGTTGCTGCTGGTGTAAATCTCGGATTAAATGTCAAAGATATCGCACACCTGGCTAACGCTGCATGTGAATGCATTATGGGTAGTACTCAAAAATTCACACTAACAAGCGACGACCTGGCTAACAGGCTAGGTCAAGTCGCGTGGAGTCTGCAAATATCGCAGAGGTGAGATGTTGAGTTATTGGGTCCGTCCCACTACAGCAGATGTAGGAATCAGAGCATTTGGTCTCAATTGCAACGATTTACTAAGGGAGATGACTGTTGGCATGCAGTCAATACTTTTGGCAGGAAACCAAGATCTCAATTCAATAACACGTAAAGTAGCTCGTTGGGAAGCCTCTCATGAAGGGGACAGAGATATTCTAATTGTAAAGTGGTTAGATGAAGTTCTTTACAGGGCTGAAGTTCACAATGAATTCTTACTTGAGTGCCAACCGATGGTTCGAGATGGAATTATTGAGTCACAAGTTTCCTTCGTTTCAAAGGATGATGTGGAGTTAGAAGTTGAAATCAAAGCAGTCACAACACATGAATTCGAATTCAAAGAAGTCGGACCCGGGGTGGTAATTTCATCCCCTTGGCCAGAAGTCCCCAGTTTTGATGGACCTGGGTGGTATGGAGACGTAGTATTCGACATATAGCACGTTTTGGCCTTGAATTAATACAATAATAAACGACTTTTGACGCTGCTAACAAACCCGTACACTCAAGTAGTAGATTGCTGGGACCCAAAAACATGGCACAAGGAACTGTCAAGTGGTTTAACCAAACAAAAGGATTCGGATTTATTGAAATTGAAGGTGGCAAAGACCTCTTCGTTCACATCTCTGAAGTAGAAGGAGAAATAAACGACGGAGACACCGTCGACGTTCGAAGTCGGCGAAGGTCCAAAGGGACCTAACGCTGTCGGCGTTCGCAAGGTCGAGTGAGATTCAATTGAATTAAGTTCAGATGGCAATTCGCCATAAGATCAATTTCCGCCTAAGGATTACCTTAGGAATACAAAGACACAATCAACATCTTGAGCCCCAGTGCTTAACGAGATTCAGAACATTGTCGAATTCGACATGGTCTATTTTCCCATCTACGCCGTGTCACGGCATAGAATGCAGACAATCGACCATCTGAGTTCTATTCTAGAAGTGAGTCAAGACATCTACGACATTGATTGGGATCTAGACATGATGCAAACTCAGCATCTGTTGACGCCTTCAGTTACTCACATAGGGAGCATTGAGGAACTCTTGAAAACTTCAGGCATAGTTCATCCCATCGTTCTAACTTCATGTAATCATCCAGCAACTAGTGTGTAACTTATGGAATCCTCTATGACACGGCTTGTGGCTAAGTATTCCGATCAGCAGAGCCGAGTGGGCCAACCATCATGCACACCAGACAGGATTGGCATGGAAACGTGAATCGGCCTTTCGTTAGACTCAAGCATGCGCATCCAAACATATCGGCCGGCGAATGTATCCATCACCAGGAAATGGAGCCAGGCCAGAATGATCATCTCATCTCGAGAAAACATATCGACGACGATAGTTCCGGTGTCGGCATTTGTGAGCCCAAGGTGAACTAAGTACTATCCAAAAGGTTTGGAGCCAACAAGAATTCCGTAAGAAGAAATGCAAGAGGAATGGCAGACTATCCGAAGATCACCGACTATTTTCTTGGTCAATCTCGTGACGTAGGCATAGAACCACATCAAGAACCAAAGTGGACCGATAAATATTGAAGAAAACCAAAAAGTCATGCTACTGCGATTGAATCCATATTACAGCCACTTACGTGACCACTTAGCTATAAGGCGACTTACAAAAGGTTGTATCAAACTATGAGAATAAGAAAGTGGGAGATCCCAAGGGTGGACCCTCGTATCCATCAGCTAAACCCACAGGCTTCCTCCGTCCCGATACCCCACGGCACCCATGGCCCCAGGTAGGGCTGCTCCGTTCCCGGCCTGACCTGTTCCCCCGGTTATTCATTTCCCGACTCCTTCCGGCTTCGGTTCGTGACACCCGGGTCACGTGGGGGCGAGACATCGACGTCCGCCTATGGGAACCAATGGACCGGCTGAGCCGCTCCTAGGTGTTCGGACCGCCATTTGCGATTTGCGGAAGAGGGCACGCAAACTCCCCTCCTATCCCAGCAAGCCGTACAGCCTAACTGTTTTGAACCCACCGAGTCAATCAACAGAGACTTCTTCATACTTAGAGGGGCAACTAGTCTTGATTATATCCGCCTCAAATATCCACTGACCATTCTTTTCAATCAATATACCCTCAGCGTAAATAGTCCGATTATCATCCAAACCATTCGATACTGATGCTTTACTAAAATCAATCAAGAGTTCTTCAGAAATCCCATGTAAAATAAATGTAGATGTTTCATTATCGATAGTACCATCACGAACTTCCCCTCTAATGGCGATTTCACGGCCTTCAAGTGATTTCGGCTCATCCATTACTTCATCTACAGTTCTTGTGGCCTCAGGGGCTTCTAAGAGCAAAGTAGCGCATAATGCCGCTGTTAGTACGGCGCCGATAATCATTAACTTGGAGCGGTGAGTAAGCAAATCAACCCCTCCTTGCCAAGCCTACAGCCTGGTTTAGATTCTGCAGGCCTTCTGCTTTCATTTTTTTGTCCAATCCATTTACAATCTCTTTGACTGCACTAGGACCTTGGAAAACCATGGCTGAGTAGATTTGAATAAGATTTGCACCGTTGATTATTTTCTCCCATGCATCATCGGAATTAGAGATTCCTCCAACTCCTATAATCGGCCACTGACCATCGGTGTGATCGGCAATTAAACGGATAATTTTGGTCGAACGTGAGCGTAGTGGACTGCCAGATAGCCCCCCCGTCTCCAACATAACTCCCTCTTCATTTGGCCTTTCAGTTGTAGTATTGGTTGCAATTATCCCTGCACAACCTAGAGTCCTAGCAGTATCAACTACAGACTTAATCTGCATGTCATCGAGGTCAGGGGCTATCTTAATCAAGACTGGTTTATTTGCAGAATGAACTTGTACGGCTGTAATTATCCGTGCTAGGTCTTCGTCTTTTTGTAACTCTCTTAAATTTGGAGTGTTAGGTGATGATACGTTGATTACAAAACCATCAACATATGGACCGCACCTTTCAACTGTACTAGCATAATCTAGATGTGCATCTTCAAGAGATGTGATCTTTGACTTGCCGATGTTTAGGAATAAGGGAACGTTCGGTTTGCTTGAACTAGCAAGGTGGGATGCCATTTTCTGACTTCCGGGATTATTGAAACCCATTCGATTAACAAGAGCGCGATGTTTACCCGAACGAAACATTCGAGGCTTTGGATTTCCACTTTGTTCATGCTCTGTAATTCCTCCGATTTCAATGAAACCAAAGC
>CASICT010000028.1 GCA_949373265.1 Candidatus Poseidoniaceae archaeon
CAGAAGAAATGCCTTCCTCATGTCGCTCCCTACACAATCAACACATAAACACTTAGCCATAAGTGTTCATTTTTTTTAGATTAATAATTATAGAATCCTTTACCAGATTTACGACCTAACTTACCTTGCTCAACCATTTCGATTAGAAGTGGAGCAGGAGCATACTTGTCATCTGCTAAGCCTTCATGTAATACATTCATGATATGCAATACTGTGTCATTTCCGATTAGATCAGATAATGCTAGAGGACCGATTGGGTGATTCATTCCCAATTTCATAATCCCATCGATTGCTTCAGGCTCAGCAACTCCTTCTTGTAAAGTTAAAATCGCTTCATTTATCATTGGACATAGAATTCTATTGGATACGAATCCAGGAGAATCGTTACACATCAGCGGGGTTTTACCCATTCTTTCAGCTGCTTGTAAAACAGATGCAGTTACATCTTCTGATGTGTCTTTGCCATTGATTACTTCAACTAATTTCATAATTGGAACAGGGTTCATGAAATGCATTCCAATTACTTTGTCAGGTCTGCTTGTAGATTCTGCAATAGTGCTAATTGAAATCGATGATGTGTTAGATGCAAGTATACAATCTGGCTTACAAATCTCATCTAATTCCCTGAATATTGATATTTTTAGGTCAAGAATCTCAGGGACTGCCTCAACGACTAAATCCACATCACTGCATACTGAACGGTCTGTTGAAGTAGAGATATTTGCTCTTGCGGAATCTGCATCTTCCTGAGTCATTCTTTCCTTTGAAACCAATTTTGCTAGTGATTTCTCGATTGTGGCAATACCACGGTCAACAAATTCTTGTTTGATGTCTATCATTACAACCTCAATTCCAGCACATGCTGCCACTTGAGTAATTCCATTTCCCATTTGACCTGCGCCAAGAACTGCCATCTTTGAGATGCTCATATCCAAGCCGAATGGTTCCCCATTCATCATAATTGGCTTCATAGCATAAAATTACAACAGATGTTTCTAATGGTAAGTCAGCATACCACAAGCATGCGTGAATGGCTGCACCTCAAGCATGTACTACGAACAGGCTGGGTAAGGGCTGGCGTAGAAGCTCCTGAAAGCGTAGCAGCTCATTCATGGGGCATGTCAATACTTGCAATGCATTTGTGTCCTGAAGAGTTGGATAGGATGCGAGTATTGGAAATGTGCTTGGTTCATGATCTTCCTGAAGTTGAAGTTGGTGACCTCACTCCACATGATGATACTAGCACGAAAAGCCAAGATGAACATGCGGCGATGAAAAAGTTGGCTCCGCAATGGCTGGCGCTGTTTGAAGAGTATGAGCAACAAATTACTCCAGAATCCAAGTTTGTAAAGCACCTAGACAAGTTAGACATGGCCTTAATGGCCCGAATATACGAAGATTCACAAGGTCTTGATTTGTCTGAATTTATCGCTTCAGCAAGAAAGGTCATAGGCGAAACGCACTTGAAGTGAATTGGTTACGGCCCGAATACCACAGTCCTGTAGTGTAGTGGTCCATCATCTCGGGTTTTGGTCCCGGGGACGTCGGTTCGATTCCGACCAGGACTATCCCCAATCACATTTGATTGCTCGATAGATTCGACTTTTGATGCTAAATCAGAAACATAAGTACCGCAATAGTCAAAAGAAGAATTGCAAACGAAGCAGTTATGTCACCCATTGTACGCGCATTTTTGCTTAGTTTTCTATTGTTAGCAGTTTCAGGTGCAAACCTTGCTGATGCAAATTCAAGTGGAAAAACCGGCAAGAGTACTGCTGGCTGTGGTTGTCATGAAACTGATGTCATGCTTGTCCCTAGAATCTTTGGTTTACCATCTCCGGGATATACCCCCGGCTCAACTTACACCATTTCTTGGGATGGATCTGGAATGTCCAACAGTACAGGACAAGGTGGCTTCAACCTAGATGCCTCAGCAGGTTCCTGGACCAATCTAGGTGCTCGTGTTAAGGTAATGAGTGGAGAGTTAACTCACAGTGCTGACTTACAGCGTTTATGGACTGCAGATTGGGTTGCACCAGCCGGTGGAACGGGGGATGTAACATTCGATCTTGCAGTTCTTTATGCAAATAGCGATGGTGGAAATACCAACGACGTATGGGGTACTCGTTCATGGACAGTTGCAGAAGAACCTGCTCCGCCAAATTCTCAACCGACTGCATCAAACCTTGCAATAACACCTAATGGTGATGTCAAAGTAAACGTATCATTTACACTTACCTACACCTATGATGATGCTGAAGGAGAGCCACAGGGTACCACTCAAATTCGATGGTTCGTTGACGGTACGCTCAGGACCTCATTCAATGATGCCCTAACGATTCCAGCATCGGCAACATCTGTTGGAGATGCATGGACTGCTAAGGTAACTCCACATGATGGTTCACAATATGGAACAACTGTAGATTGTCCTGATACTGCTAATATCATCGATATAGATACTGATGGCGATGGTACATTGGATTTGGATGATGACTTTGTTGACGACCCATCTGAAGACACTGATACTGATGGTGACGGTACTGGAGACAATGCCGATGCCTTTGACAACGACCCATCCGAAGACACAGATACTGATGGTGACGGTACTGGAGACAATGCCGATGCCTTTGACAACGACCCATCTGAAGACACTGATACCGATGGTGACGGTACTGGAGACAATGCCGATGCCTTTGACAACGACCCATCTGAAGACACAGATACTGATGGTGACGGTACTGGAGACAATTCCGATGCCTTTGTCAACGACCCATCTGAAGACACTGATACTGATAGTGACGGTACTGGAGACAATGCTGATGCCTTTGTAAACGACCCATTTGAAACCACAGACTCAGATAATGATGGAACTGGGGACAATTCTGATGCATTCCCGAACGATGCTAACGAAACAATGGATTCCGATGGAGATAATGTCGGCGATAACGCAGATGTATTCCCGAACGATGCTAATGAAACAATAGACTCTGATGGGGACAACGTCGGTGATAACTCCGATGCATTCCCGAACGATGCTAACGAAACAATGGATTCCGATGGAGATAATGTCGGCGATAACGCAGATGTATTCCCGAACGATGCTAATGAAACAATAGACTCTGATGGGGACAACGTCGGTGATAACTCCGATGCATTCCCGAACGATGATACTGAGACTATGGATTCTGATGAAGACACTGTAGGTGACAATGCAGATATGTTCCCTAATGACCCTAACGAAACAATGGATTCGGATGACGATAATGTTGGTGATAACTCTGATGCTTTCCCTAATGACCCTAACGAAACAATGGATTCTGATGGAGATAATGTCGGCGATAACGCAGATGCATTCCCGAATGATAGTACTGAAACATTGGACACAGATGGAGACGGAGTTGGAGACAATGCTCAACTTGCTGCTGAGCAAGCTGCTGCAAATGAAGATGAAGATAGTAATCTAATGTTAATTATTGGAATAATTGTTGTTGTTATAGTTGGTATTGTTGCTGCTCTACTATTCATGCGAAAAGATGGAGACGAAATTACTAGTACTGGAAAAGGTGACATCTCACAGCAATTAATGCCAGGACAATTCAAAGCATTCCAACCAACCCATTTGGAAGCACAAGTTGCTATGCCACAGCAAGCAATCGCTCAGCCTGTAGCAATGCCAGCAATGGTTGCTGAACCGGCAGTAGTCCAACAATGGACTGATGAAAATGGTAACACTTGGAGATCCATGGATAATGGAACTACATTATGGTGGAATGGAACAGATTGGCAACAATCTTAATCTGAGTTAAAATTCAATCGTTAATTACTTCAGGGGACTTTGATAAGTCCCTAGTGATATTCTTTTGATGGGATTCAATTGTTCCACCACCTATTTCGAGTAACTTGGAATCTCTCCACAATCGCTCTACTGTGTATTCAGAAACGTATCCATAACCACCCATAACCTGTATTGCCGCATCGGCAATCTCTTTGGCAGCAGTAGTTGCAAACAGTTTAACTCCATCACTATCTAATCTTTGACCTGCATTTCCAAGACCCATATTATTTGCAGTATCGTAAATGTAAGAACGCATTGCTCTATATTTTGCCCAAGATTCTCCAATATATTTTTGCATCTGTCCAAAATCACGGATTTGATAACCAAACGCTTCTCTTTCAGTAGCATACCTGTTCATTTCATCTAAGCAACGACGAGCGATACCGAGGGACATGGCTGCAAGAGTGAGACGTTCAATTTCCAAGTTACGCATCATGTGAATCATTGAATCACCAACATCACCAACTAAATTTTCAGCTGGTACAACACAGTCTTCGAAAACAAGTTCTGCTGTATTAGAGGCCCTCATCCCGGTCTTACCGATGATTTTTTGTCCAACACTGTATCCTTGCATGCCATTCTCTACGAGGAAACTAGAAATCTGTGCTCTCCCCTTTTCGTTGACTCCAGTTCTAGCATAAACCCAAACCACATCAGCAGGAGTGCCAGCATCATCCAAGCATCCATTTGTAATCCACATCTTTCGACCATTAAGTACCCATGATCCATCTTCTCTCTTCTCGGCTGTAGTAGAAAGAGCTAGAACATCAGTTCCGGCATCAGGCTCGCTCATGGCCATTGCTCCAATCCATTCGCCAGAACAGACCTTAGGTAGAATTCGAGAACGTTGTGAACTATCCCCGTTATACTCTAGATTATTTACAAATAACATCGAGTGAGCAAGGTATGCTAAAGCAAAACCAGGGTCGCTGGCGGATAATTCCTCATGGACGATTACAGTGGCAACCGCATCCAATCCGGCTCCACCAAATTCTTCACTGGCGGTAATTCCGAGAAGACCGAGTTCTCCAAGAGTTCGTAAAAGTTCTAAATTGAACTTTTCATCACGGTCGAATTCAAGAGCCTGAGGCTCTACGTGTTCCGAAACAAAGTCTCGAACCATGTCTCTTAGCATCTGATGCTCTTCACTAGGATTTGCGATATCCATACTCCATCCCCGTTACGCCGGGGGCGGTAGTGCTTTTTTGTGTTCGGATTCAACGAGCAATCTTTCTAGCCATCTTACGAGGTGAATTTTCATTGCCAACAGCAGGCCTAGAGGCAGCTCTACGCACAGCACGTCTGGTCTTCACTGTACGCTCTTTACGAGCGATTTTCTTTGCTCTCGTTCCAACATGCATTAGGTGGCCGGATTTAATTTGAGGTTCTGCAGGAAGATGGTTGTCTATTCCCGCTCGAGACAATACATCTTCTGCAAGTCCACGTGAGGTAACTGTTGTTGCTTCTTCGACAATTCTAGAAGCCAAATGGCGGAGAGTATCCCCGTTGTGAACAATTGGTTTATTGGTAAAATCAACTGCGACGTGCTGTTGAATATCCAGTTGCTCTTCCATTAGTGATATAAGAAAATTATTTGTTAAGTCAACTTGCTCACGCTCTACCATATGCATCCCATCCAGTTGTCAGGGGCGCTGACGCAGTTATGAACTTTCGGCGCAAGAATAGCACTTAGAATACGTTTTCAATAGTAAACAAAATCATACAAAATGAAGACAGGGGCCGTGACCGGGACTTGAACCCGGGCTGGCAGGACCACAACCTACCGTGCTAACCGCTACACCATCACAGCCATCGGTTGTTTTTGCCCACCGCCAAGCCGTATTTATCTCATTCCGTTAGTATCAATGATACTAGACACCGTTCGATTCAAGATATGTTGCGTCTGAGAGGGGGATATGCGCCAATTTGCTTTACTAGTGATATTCCTACTAATGGCGCCGATAACCTTGGCTGAAGCACGTAGCGTTCATTCGACCCAAGTGATCGATATGTTCCCTCAAGGAGACATGGGCGATGCTGATGATTGGGAATTTAAGCGACACCTAGCATTTACTGAAGAAGATAAAATGGAAGACGGGGAACATGTTAGCGGAATGGTTGCTGACAACCACATGACATTGGGGATCACATTACCTGAGCACCTAGATGACCAAACAATTTGGGCATCTTCAACCTCGACAAACTCTAATGCATCAATTGGCACACCTGATGGAGCATATAGTTGGTCGACTGGACCAGACATTACAGTTGGAGGATTTGACACATCTGCATTAACTGCTAATACAATTAAAGAAGTAGAACTGGTTGTACATTTCGATATACCAAATTCCCTTCAACAAGATAAGGCAAGGTTTTCTGTGGTAAATAATGGAATACACGACCTAGTCAAAACATGGAGCAATACTCAAAGTGGTCTTTACTACATGAACAATGGATGGTCCATAACGATAACAGATTCTGATAATTGGACATGGGATGAACTATCTAATCTTGAAATCAATCTAGACTATGTATCGAATGGTGGCACTGATGATTCTCAGTTACAGGTCGATGCCGTCGGACTAAAAGTCACAATGACCACCCCATGGTATGGTGCGGAAAGAGTAACTGCCACATCTATAAACCAATTTACTGAATGGCCAATAATGGATTTAGACTTTACAACAG
The DNA here is from genome assembly GCA_949373265.1 of Candidatus Poseidoniaceae archaeon. Next base: position 6,524 of record CASICT010000028.1, read on the forward strand.
GTGAACTAGATCTTGTATCAACTGCTCCTTGTGGATTGGACTCTGAATCCGATGGAACATGGACTACTGATTCTCTTGAGTTACCACCTGGCCAGTCTTGGGGTCGAATACATGTCGATCACAATGATGCAAATGGAAGCATCGCAATCGAATATGTCGATAATCAAGGAGCATGGGTATCTACTGAAGAAGGTTTGATCCCGTCGGTTTCTAGCGACCTGCAACTTAGATTCACCATTTCCGACACTTGTTTAACAAGCGCTAGAATTGATATTAACGACCCACATCTTAGGGTTCAAGGAAGTATAGCTGGCGATGTTAGTTCAATGGTTGCAAGTGCAACTAGGTGGACTGTAGTTGTAAACGGACAAACTGTTGCAAATAATAATGGTACACTATTGGGTTCATTCGACCTCCAATTGCCAATTGGACATGCGATGGATAGTTCCGATACTGAACTTGAAGTCACAATAAAGTCATGGTATAATTGGGGTAATGATGGCTCACCAGCCTCACTAAAACTAATGATTAACAGTATTGACTTGTTTGGTGCATATTCCATTGATTATGATGAAGACCCAACTTGTAACTTAATCGGGTCACACGAACTTCAAGAAGACGGTGGAGGAATCATTCTCCCATTGCTTTCAAGATGTTCTGATGATAGAACAGATGCCGAAAACTTAAATGTCGAATTCCAAAACTCCAATACTGACATTGTAGAAGTGGATTTAACTGAAGGACAAATTAGAATAAAACTGGTACCTGAAGCCTCTGGAACCGCACTGATTACCACCACAGTCACTGACTCTGCTGGTAATTACTGGCGAGAAGTATCGACTATCAATGTCGCTAATGTTGATGATGAACCGGTGTTAAGTGAATTTCCGTCAGTAGTCCCTGTAGAACACGGCTATGCCCATAATGTTCCATTTACACTAGCAGATTCTGATTCATTCACACAGGACCTCACCGTTACTACAAACAGGTCATGGGCTACCATAGACATGGCAGAACGAATGATTGTCATCGATGCTCCAACCCCTGGTTTCACTTCAGTACTTGTAACTGCATGTGATGAATCTAATTGCGTAGAACGTATCTTAGATCTTGAGGTTAGGGCTCTTGCAGAACTATTTGTTGAAGAGATTCGAATTGATAATAGTGATGTCCGAGCAGGAGATATTTTTGAAGTCAAGGTTTTTGTCAGAAACTCAGGCCAAGTAACTGCTACACTAGTCGGAGTTCGATGTACTGCTGACGGCCAATCCTTTGGTTCAGGAACAATACAAGTTCTTTCACCGGGTCAATTAGGTACGGTTATTTGCGATATGCAAGCACCTGATGGAGACGACAGTGTGCTAATAGAAGCTGAAGTTGATAGAGGCACTAGCATTGACGAAGTCAATGAGGAAAACAATGTCAATTCCAAGGTAGTTGCAATAGGAACTGCAATTGATGATTCTTCAGATTCACAAGAAGGAGCAGAAAATACAGAAGTCGATCAAGGAATATTTTATGCAGTAACAGGAGGAGTTCTTTTACTCGTTTTAGCACTGTTTGGACTATTTGCTCCTGCCAAACTGAAGAAGGTCGAATAGACCTGTCAAAAACACTCGGTTTGACGGATAACCACAAAATGTGGGTGAATCTTCATATGTAGAAGTATTCAGAATTGGTTACTTCGTGTGGGCTGTGGGGGCTCTTCACCAACTGGTGACGAGGTAGAGTGTGGAACAAATGAGTGAATTGAAAATAAGAATTGAAACAGATGAATGGGTCTATGAAGAGTACGTTGAAGCGTGATTACGCTTTCTTCCAACTGCGAGGATAAGTATCCTCTTTCATTAGTACGCAGTTGGGCTTCGCTACTTCTCCCTGAGTCATTTCAGGTATCACCTTACTAGGCTGTACGAGATTAGCCAGTGCTACTGCTTCTCCCTTAATGGTTACTAGAAGTACTTCACTTCCAACTCCTAAATCATCTGGAATACTAACTACACCTGGCCTTAGCAAAGGAGCACCATGAGACAATGCCGCTGCTGCACCATCTTTGATTACAATCTTAGGAACTGCGCTTAGCATATCTTCAACGGGATGCAATATACGAAGTATTGCACTAGGATCTTCTTTCTCCTTCCATAACCAATAAGCATCAGCTAATTGTTGCATAGTTATTGCTTGTCCAAGTGAAAATTCACCAGACGATGGACGACGCAACTCCTTTAGTTCAACTGGAGTATCTAGTAATAGTCCTAAATCTCTAGCCATTGTTCGAACGTATGTTCCTGCTTCACATTCAATGTGAGTCAAGATTGTTGTTCCATCAAAATCTAAAATCTCGAACCTTGAAATCTTTCTTGTTCTAACTTGTACACGCACCGCTGATATTTCAGGAGGAACGTTGTACACTTTTCCAGTAAGCATATTCATCTTTTCATCAAGTTCTGCTCGCTCAACTTCACGACCAATTTTCAAAATAGCAAGATATGACTTATCGTGGGTTAGAATTCTGCCAGTAAGACGCATTGCTTTTCCAGACAATAAAGGAAGAAGACCAGTAGCAAAGGGGTCGAGAGTTCCACCATGCCCTAATTTCTCTAATCCCATCATGTCTCTAGCCCATGCACTAACTTGGTGGGAAGAAGGTCCTGGTGCTTTGTCGAGCAGAATGAAACCGGAGTCGAAAAGTTGGTCGATATTACGCTCTGAAGGCGCACATCCGTGGTCAGAAGAAGTTACTGCGTCGGCATCAAGTATAATCATTGAACTTCCTCCAAAATTTCCAAGGCCAAGGCCAAAACCTCTTCCTTGGTCAGGCCAGAACCATCGATGACATGAGTGTATGGGGTACGGTCTTCCGGATTTAGCCCGTACATTTCTTCGAACCTAGCTAAATCAACATCTGTGCGAGACTTGTTTTCAGATATTGCTTGTTCTAGTGTAAGCCCTTCTCTGTATACTACTCTTTGAGCCCTAACAGATTCACTGACAGTAAGCCACAAACGAATACAATCTAATTCTAAAAGATGAGCCCACCAGCCACATAATCTACTTTCAATTACATGAGGACCTTCTAATTCTAGCATTCTTGATTTCAAAACATCATCCAGTGAGCGATCTACTGTGGAGTCATTAGCACAAACCGCTTCGAATTCTGATAATTTCATCCCACGGTTTTTCGCTTCCTGCCTGAAGATTTCTCCTCCATTAAGCGAGCTCCAACCTTTAGCCTCACAAATTAAGGAAACTAACGTACTAGTTCCACTACCTGGATGACCTGAAATTGTAATTTCGACCAAAATCTCACCGCCACTCGTGACGACAAATTTTACAAATATTGGTATTTGGTCCATCTTTCTCAATCATAGTTCCGCCACATTGTGGACACCCACTTGAACTCGTAATTGTTAATGGCTCTGCTTCATCCTCAGTTTCATCGTCACTTTCATCGTCGGTAGAAATTTTAGTTGTTTTTCTTGGCCCATTGCGTCTTTTATCTGAACGGCGGCGGCGGGAGTCTGCTTGAGAATTCCTTCCACTCTTAGGAGCGCTGACAAGGTGCAAAAGGGGTTCTTTCAATCTCTCACCCTGTGCAACTATTGGATGAGAACGATAGCGGAATAACTTGATGTGCCTATCTACAACACGACCTAATGGAGCAGACATACAGATGTATGCTGCAATCCAAGCAGGGAAAAAGAGGAATTTCCCAGAGGTAAGATTCCATTCAGGAGTCCAAGGTAGAGAAACATAGTTCACACGGAATAATTCTACTGTATTACCCATCCAAGCAAAGATTGCGATAATGAAGAACATGGTAAACATCATTGGCTTCATAGCACCCATTTGGACACTCATCTGTTCAGGCATCATGTGCTGTTGCAATGTCTGTGCCTTTTCCATAAGGATTGGGTCACGACCAACTCTAGCTTCGTTCATCATCTTGCGGACTTGACCTTGTCGGTGAGCTATGTGAGCTTGTGATATAGGATCCATGAACACATTTCGTAAAGCAGTATTAACGAACATCGAAATTGAACCCAAAATTAGTACTGTGAGTACAAAATAGTGCTCTTCGGGTAACCAAGAGGATAGGAATGGGTCTGCATATGAACCCATACTTGTTCTGATATCACTTGACATTAACATGAATGTCATGACAATCATGAACAGTAGCATGAACATCATTGAACCCCCAGGGGGCGTTGGTGGAGGTGCAGACTGTCCGCTCATGCCCCTTCGGGGCATTGACCATCGCTTGAACGTTGTCACAGATATGTACAACTGGGCGAAGGTCTCAAACATGCTAGCCATACTCGGCAACCATGGACGGCGATGAGATGACTTGGAAGCACAGCCAACCTATGCCTATGCGAGGCTCTCCTTGTGTGGTTAGCGAAGCAAATGCATTGACATTCTTATCCAGATTGCCAAATAACAAGAATCGTGTTTTCTTATTTTCAGATTCAGATCGAGCAATACCGGGTGATTGGTCCTACATTGCTAGTGTAAGGCAAGGTGTTCCGCCAGAAGGAATAATGGCAGAAGTGGATGCTTGGTTGCGCCAATATCCAGATGCATGGTTAGCAGTTGACATGAGAGTAGGGGTAATACCACCTGCAATCCCAAATCTGGAAGACATGCTTCGCACTTTTCCTCGGGTTGTAGTCATAATAGTATCAGATGATACTCGAGACCATGCTTGGCCTCAATGGGAACTACCTCTGTAATCAGAATGCAAATCCACAAGACTCACAGGTAGTAGAGTCTGGAGAGTTTTCTGCGCTACAAATCGGACAGACTTTGCCAGAGGATTGCTCTTCAGCAGGTGCTTCTTCAGCAGGTGCTTCTTCAGCAGGTGCCTCTTCAGCAGGTGCCTCTTCAGCAGGTGCCTCTTCAGCAGGTGCCTCTTCAGCAGGGGCTTCCCCTTCTGTAGATTCGTCTCCGCCCCAAGCAGCAGCAGCTGCTTCGATCTCGACTTTCTTCAGATACAGATTATCATCACTATCGAAATTCACAGCGTGACGAACGAAATCATCACGAAGTGACTCCTCGATCCCATGATTTGACATTACACGAAGCAAGACATCTTCTCTCCACTTGTATCCTGCACCCGGCTCATCGCCTGAATCTTCAGTTGTATCTTCAGCTGCTTCGTCAGCAGATTCTTCTGTGACAGCGGAAAATGATGAACTTGAATCATCGTCGTCCTCTACTTCATCACCAAAGGTTACACCATGGAATTGGTTTAGAACCTCAGCATCTACTTCACCATCACCTTTGATTTCGAATGATACTTCAAGACGCTCTCCTTTCTCAACAACTGGGATAGACCAAACGTTAGAACTGCCAGTCTCTGATTTACTTGTATCTAAAGTAACATCCGTTCGCTGGCTGCGACCGGCTCCTCTAACAGACCAGTCCTTCAAATCAAAGTTTGAAGGGAGAATATCGTTGATACAAACATCCTGTAGGGCTGTGTCTCCATTGTTTTCAAACAAAATTAGAACTTCATATCGACCTTTTCCACCCATTGGCATTACAGACTTACCTGCAGAGAAATTTCTGCGGTGGTGCCTAACACGGATGATTGGAATATCCTCTACTTCACGAGCACACATAGGTCCGTACTTTTCGCAGCAGAATTCGAACCTAACTGGTCCTGCAACTTCTTCGTTACCTGGACTTGGATCAGGTGCTACGATTGGATAAGAAATGGTTAATGTTTTACCCGGGATTAAGTTTAGTGGAGACCTTAAACCGATTGTCATATTCAGAGTGTGTCCTGCACCATCTGGACTTCGCATTTCCTTTTCAATAGTAACTCCTTCTGAAATCTCAGCCTTGAATTGGTCTTCAGTAAGGTCACTACTTCCCATCTTGACAGAAATATCTTCTGATGCAGGTGCATCGAATAATCCTGGAATATCATCGGTTAGTCTCATTGCATTAATTGGAGAAGAACCTTCATTCTTGATTGTGATTACAGCAGTTAAGTCATGCCTTCTATAGGAGGGAAGGACTGTCTTACTGTACTTCTTTGTAACACTTGCGTCAAGTACTTCGAAAGTAGCAGGCTGCAATTCAATTGTACCTTCTGTACTATGTGAAGCACGTGGTAATACAGTGTATCCCAGATCCCATGTGAAATCGGGCTTACCTGTACTTTCAACAGTTACAACATCTGACTCCCAGCGAGAATCAGGTAGAACATCTTCTGTAACATCTGCTATGTCGAATAGGAGGTCATTGCTTCCTTTCATGCTAACTTGCAACTTAACTAGATCAACTGTGAAAGAAGAACGGTTCTCAAAGATTGTTTTACATTCCCAATTGTCAGGTCTTTCAGCTTCTACTGAATTTATGTAAGCAAATCCTCGGCAGAATGCATCGAGTTCTCTGAATGATAGTGTAGATAAGGTCGCATCAGCCTTGTATGTAGCCTTTGCAACTCCTGCCTTTACTGGATTGATTCCATCGATATGAATGGTACCTGACAAACATAGGGTCTTGGTCTCTCCTGCAGAAAGATGTCCGACATCCCAAGTCAATTCGCCACCTTCAATGTCAGCCCCGCCTGTAGCCAGAATATTCATTTGAGAAGGCATTTCACGAGTTACGAGAACATCGGAAAGGGTGACTCCAGATACGTTTTCTACTTCTATCTCCATATTCAAAGGTCCACCATCGCCGCCTTTAGCAACGGATAAAGAACGCTCTTGGTCACGGTCAGGATTGGTATCCAATCTTTCACGCATTACTAGCATACGGCTATTCTTTACCTTATACTTGGTAGAGAATTCTTTACGAGATTCTAATTCATCAACTTGAACATGATCGCCGGCTAAATTAGTGTTTACTGTATTGTTTAACATTACATCAATATCGTAAATTCTATCAGATTCTGAAGGATTACGTACTGTCAGAACACCTTTCACTTCTTGCTTAACGATTTCACCATCAGCATTTAGTATGGATGTTTCTGTTTCATGAAGTGCACCTTCTAATTTGTCACCAAGTACATCATCTACTTCTGAAGAACGGCGAATCTTAGCGCCTGCTGCTACGAAGTCATCTCCCACAGGTGTTACTGGAGCAAGTGGATCAACGATTGCAATATCAGACTCTTCGACTGCGACTGCTGGTGCTAATGATAATTCATCAACTGATGGGGCATCAAGGACTGAAGGCGTTAACAGTGCACCAGATAACAAGTCAGTAGGAGCTGCTGGCATCTCTGGTGGTGCTGCTGGCATACCTGGTGGAGCCGGAGGCATCTCTGGTGGTGCTGCTGGCATACTAGGAGGAGCTGGAGGCATCTCTGGTGGTGCTGCTGGCATTTCAGGAGGAGCAGGAGGCATCTCTGGTGGTGCTGCTGGCATACTAGGAGGAGCAGGAGGCATACCAGGTGGTGCTGCTGGCATTTCAGGAGGGGCAGGAGGCATCTCTGGTGGTGCTGCTGGCATACTAGGAGGAGCAGGAGGCATCTCTGGTGGTGCTGCTGGCATTTCAGGAGGAGCAGGAGGCATCTCTGGTGGTGCTGCTGGCATTTCAGGAGGAGCAGGAGGCATCTCAGGCGGTGCTGCTGGCATACCTGGTGGAGCCGCTGGCATTCCCGGTGGAGCAAGAGGCATACCTGGCGGTGCTGCTGGCATTCCCGGTGGAGCAAGAGGCATACCAGGTGGTGCTGCTGGCATACCTGGCGGTGCTGCTGGCATTTCCGGTGGAGCCGCTGGCATTCCCGGTGGAGCAAGAGGCATACCTGGCGGTGCCGCTGGCATTCCCGGTGGAGCCGCTGGCATTCCCGGTGGAGCAAGAGGCATACCTGGCGGTGCTGCTGGCATTCCCGGTGGAGCAAGAGGCATACCAGGTGGTGCTGCTGGCATACCTGGCGGTGCTGCTGGCATTCCCGGAGGAGCAGGTGGCATACCTGGCGGTGCTGGAGGCATTCCTGGAGGTGCTGGCGGCATGCCGGGTGGCATTGGTGGTTCATTCGAGTTTTGTTCGCTCATATTTTGGCCTCCATCATATGCCGCATGGCGGCAATCTCTCCATCATTACTTAGCGTATAACCATTGTGCGAAAAATCTCATTTTCGGATAATCGATACTTAAGATATACGGTAGGTTGATGAAGGGAGGACTGAGCCCACAAATCATGGTAGGATTAGATAGTTCGTCGCCCCCTGTAATTTTTGTCGTTGGAACTGCTGGTGCAGGCAAGTCTTCACTAGTGACTGCATTCCAGAGATGGAGCCGTTTCCTAGAAACTGAAGCAATTGCTGTAAACCTCGACCCAGGAGCCGAAAGAGTCCATTATGATGCTGAGTTTGACGTGAGAGATATTATCTCACTAACAGAAGTAATGAACGAATATGATCTAGGTCCGAATGGTGCACAAATTCTTGCTGCTGATTTAGTCGCAGCACAGGCACTAGATGTCGCAGATGAATTACATGCACTTTCTGGTGAATTGATTATTGTTGACACACCGGGACAAGTTGAATTATTCGCATTCCGTGAAGCATCCTCACACCTAATAGAGGTATTAGGCCGAGATCAATCAGCCATAATCTATCTCTTTGACCCTATGCTTTCGAGGAGTCCATCCGGATTCGTATCACAGATGCTATTATCAAGTATTGTTGAATTCCGTTTGGGATTGCCAACTAAGAATTTCCTTTCAAAATCAGATTTGCTTGATGAAGACGAATTAGAAAAGATTCTTGAATGGTCTGAAAGATTAGAAATTCTTGAATTGGCACTTTATGATGAAGCAGGTGGACAAAGAACAGAGTTCGCAATTAACCAACTAAGGATGATGCAACAATTCTCTCAAACACCTGGCCTAACTCCACTGTCCAGTGAAACTGAAGATGGCATGGCGGATGTACTTACGTTTGCTCAAGCATTATTTGGTGGAATGAGCGATGCACGTGACGGTTTTGCTGCCGATATAGAGAACGAGAAAAACTGAGTTTAGACCGATTTGTCTTTCAACCGTCCTCATAGGGCATTAGGTATGGCTGAGCATCTACTAGCTATCGATGACGTAGCAGAAGACCTTGAGAATATACTAAATTGGGCTATCGAGTTCAAGAAAATGTGGAAAGCAGATGATGAAATCGCTCTCAACTTTTTCCCACTTGCAGATTTGGCGATTGGAAGTATCTATGAAAAACCAAGTACACGTACACGTGTTTCTTTTGAAGTTGGAATCAATAGACTTGGCGGATATCCACTGACACTACTAAAGAATGACATCCAGTTAGGTAAGTCTGAGACTATTGCAGATACTGCAAATGTACTTTCCCGATTTTTGGGAGGAATTACATACAGATGTTTTGCACATGCCGATGTTGCTGAATTAGCAGCTAATTCGAGTGTACCGGTAATCAATGCTCTTTCTGACAAACACCACCCCTGCCAAGCAGCGGCTGATTTAATGACCGTATTAGAGCACTTTAGTGAGCGTGAAGGTCTGAAAGTATCTTGGGTAGGAGACGGAAACAATGTACTTCATGACCTAATGTTAGCATGTGGTATACTCGGTATTGATTTCCACTATGCATATCCTAAGGGCTTTGAGCCAGATGAAGGAATTGTAGCAAGGGCTGAAGACTTCGCTAAGGAAAATGGCTCTGAGATGGTTGGAACAAATGATCCCAAAGAGGCAGTAAAGGATACAAATGTCATCTATACCGATGTTTTCATTTCAATGGGAGAAGAAGGCATGAAAGACAAATTGAAAGCATTCAAAGACTTCCAAATTAACATGGACTTAGTATCGGGTGCTAATGAAAAGTGGGCATTCATGCATTGCCTACCCGCACATCGTGGCGATGAAGTTACAGATGAAGTGATGGACCACTCAAACAGCATTGTATTCGACCAGGCAGAGAACAGAATGTGGGCACAGATGAGTTTGATGGCTTACCTTATTGACAATGGCGCATGGTCGGCAATGGGCGACTTAATGGGCATCGGATTCTAAGTCAGAGAACACTTACTTGGGCTGCGAAGGCTAGTAAACCGAGTAGCATCCCCATTCGCACACTTTGTTGTGCCTTGTAGTCCTCGCCACGAAAGAGTGGACCATTCAGTGAGAACAAAATGAATATCGCTGGTCCATGAAATAAAATCTGATGATATTCAAATGGACCGAAAAGGTGTGCCAGGCCTAGTACAATCATAGATGCTAGAATACAAACATATGCTACAGCCCTAGCATTTAGTAGACCTATTCTCATAGGAAGAGTATTCCTTCCTTCATCGGATTCCATATCTTCACAATCTTTGATTATTTCACGAGCGAGATTTGCAAAGAATGCTACACCTGCTGCGAACATTACAAGTGGAGTATTTGCAAGAGATACTGAAGCAGCACCATAGAGAATAACAGCACCTACCATCAATGATATCGCCACATTTCCAATCAGACCAAGTCGTTTTGTTTGCACACCTGCATCATAGGTGTACATCAATAATGCAGCCAGTAACCATATTGCAACAAGTGGATAGATCTCATCGGTGAATGGTATTGCAGCAGCCATACAAAGCGCACTCAAGAAAGTGAAAATGTATGCCACATTGGTAGCTGCTGTAACCGATATACGCTCAGATGGAATCGGCCTATGTGGCTTAGAAACTTTATCTATAGATAAATCCGATATGTCATTGAACGTATTTCCTGCTGCCATAAAACAGATGGCAGAAGTGGTCTGAAGGGTCACGAGACCGAGTGCTTGGATTGACCAAACACCACCGAGAGCAAGGTGAGCACCCAATGGTACCGTAATTGCCGCTAATACGACATTTTTCGGACGGGATAACTCAACGACCTCGTGCCACATCAGACCTATGGGGGATGACAGGGGTACATGGTCAGTTCGCAACAAGAGCCCAGATGCAGACCCTTTCACGGAACCCAGCCATGGTTGTGCCCTCGGTAAGTCCTAATTTCTCGAAACGGGTGTCACGAGCGAGTACGTTTCCAACCTGGTTCATTGTAGCTCCCCAGCGGAAACGCCTGTTGACATGATCTAGTATCTGGCTTGTATTAGAGATACCGTTAGCCTCTAAATATTGTGCAATTTCATTGCGTAGACGACCAGTACGACTCATCAAGCTTCACCTCTTGTACGGCGTGCAAGATTCTGCCAGGTAACAGGCATCTCTATCTTCAGAGGTTGCCAGTCCCACTTTCCATCAGCGGATACGATGTGTGTATCGTATCTCGTGTTCATGCATTTTGTTTCTCCACTCGGAGTCAGGTCCGAGAAGCGGATTTTTTGGTTCATGAACCGAATTCTCGGCCCTCCCTATATCAAGAAAAGAAGGACAGAGTAGGTTGAAAGTGAATGTAGAATCCCGCAGACCAATGGGCCACTGAGAGCATAATTTCACTTTCACTTTCGATGAAGGTATTACTACTCAGACCCGTTGGGAATAAATACATGTGACAAGTCGGTGGCTTGTCGCTCGTATAGTGTAGTGGCCCATCATGAAGCCCTCTCGAGGCTTCGACCCGGGTTCAAATCCCGGTACGAGCACCTGTTGGCCAAAGTACTCAGAAGGGGTACTGAAAGACGGTAAAGTACTCGGCCAAAACGGACATACATGTCGGTTGACCCCCCCCTAATTAGAAGGGCCAAATCTTCTTTGCAAATGTCCAAAGAACTAGTTCATTTTGGTCTTTCAAATCTTGGGAGGCCTGCTGTTCTTCAGGAGTAAGAGGGTCGGGGACTTCCCAAAACTTCGCACCCTCTATGGCTGCTTCTTTGATTTGGTTCGCTACCTGTTTGGCTTTCTCTCCAATATCATATACAGCATCAAAGAAGAAGTACAAACCATATGCAGCCAATCCCATTGCACCTGCTGCAATTGTTGCAGGTACAGCCTTAGAGATTGTATTAGTTACAACATACTGTTCGACTAACTTGCGTTCTGTCTCTTGTAACTCGATTCTATGAACGATTACCTGCGTAGGGGCTGCTTTAGGCATAGTAATCACGGCGTAATCAGTTTAACGCAACGTATCAACCATGACAAGTATGCGGCAATCTCCACGTTCTCACTGTTAGCGGTAACATTCCCTAAGTCTTGGATAAGAATCGGTAACTCTACGAATACTTGTCCTATTGTCTTACTACTGTACTTGATGTAGATAGGATGGGTACGTAACTTACTCCCTGCCGGTAATGCCCAGTTAATTGGGATAACCATTCACCATGAATATCACGCCGATACGGTAGTGACCTTCAGTGTAAAGGACTTCATTATGGATAATTGAAGTCTATCTACGAAGAGATTGAAGTAATTACTTCGACTTCCCGGGTTCAATCCTCTCTTGGTACCATAGGCGAAATACACTTCTCCACCGCTGGCATCAATCAATGAGACTCCTGTAACTAGTTGCACCATCTTCCGCTTGTATCTGCATCCTGATTATGGAACTGCCAAAGATGGAATCACCGACTCCTTGATTGTTAACTGCGGTTTTGAGTTCTGTTGGGGTGGCATCTACTATACCTGTACCATAGTAGAGTTCACTTTGATTCACTCCTGTACATACCCAAGCAAGGACATTTGATTCATTCGCTGTAGCATCTACGGCGACAGGGAAGACTTGAAGCGTATCTGTTTTCTGAATCGTATAAGGTTGGATTTGACAATACTGATTGTCGGTGAAGGATGCTAATGCACCTAGTCCTCGACGCTTGACAATCATGGTGTTACTGTCGATAATTCTCCACGCTGCTCCGCCTGCTGCATACTGAACGCATACCTTGTCGATAGTAGTCCCCGGAATCAAAATCCCTAGTGGATTGCTACCAACTGTATCCAAAAATATGTTCCCGTCCCAGACTGCCTCGTTCGCTGTAACTGCGAACTGCTTGGACATCATAGCGTTGCCCACTACTGCTGTACACGCTTGGCTCATACCTTCACGTCCAGACCTGTCTGTTTGATGATTTTATTCAGTGGTCTTAGTACCGGTTTGCCAAGAACGGACTTACCGACTTTAGCGATTATAGGCGTAAGGAGAATTGTACCAAGCATTGGCATCATATTCTTCTTGAAGTTGTATCTAACTGCATCTCCAACTGACTGAACACTTGAACCTGCAGAGAATGTTTCTCCTACAAATAGACCGGGCAGAGTAAAACGAGTTGTACCGTCTCTTCCGGGTCTGAAATTGCCATTGAATCGACCTGAAACGAAGTCCCAAAGGTTGGCGCCTGCTAATCCATCTGTAACTGCGTTGGCAACTATCAATGAAACTGCTGTATCAACTAGGTTGAGTTTCGGTTTCGACCTGCGTCGAGTTGATTTCATCATCCGGCCTGTTTTCCTGTTGCGACGTGCTGCCATAATCTTGAGCATTGGTCATGCGACTTATCAATGATTGGAGTAGAACTTCTTGAATTGACGACCCGGCTTGGGCAATCATTGGATTCTGTGTGGCTATTCCATTCGGTAAATCGGCTATGAAGTCAAGAGCCTCGTCCATTAGGATTCCGAGGTTGTTTAATTCGGTTCCAAGGTCGGTGACATGCTTGGTTACATTCGCTCTATTCTTTTGAGTCTGCCAGAGTAAAAGGGTCTGCATCATTAGCAGTAATACCATTGTTGAGCCGTAGGCGATTTCGTTCATGATGTACCTAAATCATGTGACCTATTAGAGGGTCGCCCATAACCAACCCAAAACCAATCCCAACACCTACCTGATTTTGATCGGAACCGTATTAATCGTATACTATTCCTTATTAGTTATACAACCCTATAGGGAAAAAACTTAATTCAGCGGTTTTGAGGCTTAGTTAGCCGGTATTAATTAATGTCTCAGGGACAAAATGTAAACACGATTAATTACCGATTCACTTATATCCTCATCACCAGTTTTTGTATTGCATAGTTTTCACTGAGTATTTTGGCCTAGAGTATGTTTCTATGCGAGTAAGACTATTGATAGTCGTGGCGTGAGTAGTGATGATTCCATTTAATGTAGAGAAGAAAAGATGCAGGGGGAGACTCCTGACGAAAGAACATACTTGTTATGGGAATGTTCGGACGAGAATTGTAAAGAATGGAATATACGAAAAACAAAGGTTGGGGTTCATGCTGAACACCTTCAATCTGCTTGCAAAAAATGTGGCAGACGGAACCGATTAAATGACGAGAATTGTATTGAATATGATTCCCTGAAGAGAGCCAAAACAATACGAAAACATATGCAGGTGGGATATTGATGGCTGAATGGTCAGAAATACGCCGTTTAAGGCTCTCATGTGGTGACGATGAGGTTTGGCACCTTGTCACGATCAGTACAGGGGCATAGATGTGGTTAGAATCAGCATTTGGCCGGCAGGTAAGAAGTACATGTCAATGGTCAATAGGGAAGGTTCCCGGATGCGTGAAGAGGCTGAAGATAAAGAAGGGTACATGGCAAAATGGTAAACCTACCGAAGGGTTTCTTGGTGACTTCATCGAGAATGAGATTCACCCTGCCAGTATATCAAAATATTCAGATGAGGAGTCTTGGTTCTGATGGAGGATTGGAAGAAGAAAAAGATGGCTGTATACATTCGTAGGTCCGAAGGTGAAGACGGTAATACAAAGAAGCAATTGGCCCGAATCCAAAAGGGATTATCCGAGTTAGAAAAAGAGGGCAAGATTGCTAAATTGAACATGGGAATTGTTGGTCGAGATATTAACAAGAAAGTGAGATTCAAAGCGGGTCGAGATTTGAAGAAGGTTGGAGACATTTTCAATGAGGGAGACGGTCAGTCAGGATTCAAGTTTGAAGACCGCCCTGTACTGATAGAATTGCTTGAACGCATGAAGAATGGTGAATATGAGGGAATCATCGTAGAGTCCATGAATCGTGTCGCTAGAGACTTTGCAGGATTGAGCCATTTGGCACTCCCTGTATGGCGTGAAGAGGGCAAAGTCATTCTATCCCTAGCAGATAATCAGATACTTGATGATAACCGTATGAATGAGGCTATCATTAATTCCCAAATGACTTGGGGAGGAATCAATACATTAGAAGCAATCAAGAAGGGTGAAGAAGGTCGATTAGGAGATGCTGTAGACAAAGGATTCCTGAAAGGTTCCAAACCTGAATGGTTAGGTTCAGGGACCAAAGGCGCAGGCATAGATTATCGTAGAGCATGGAAGTTAATGCAAGCCTACGGTGAAAACAAGAAAGGAAAACTAAACTCGCCGGGTTCTATTTCTAAGGAGATGGGAAAGACTGTTTATGACAGTAGAACGAATGAATATGTTGGAGATGGAAAATGGGCTTCTACTTGGTATGCTAAAATGAAGGGATATGATGAAACCGGAGTTTTGGAAGATTGGTTGAATGCTGTTGAACAGATGAATCAATACATTTTGAATCAAGGTGAATATCCAACGAGGACTTTCAAGAATAATGAAGGTTGGAAAAACATAAAGAAATCGACAACAGGATTCATCGCATATCCAGCAGGAGTTAATCCGGGTGGAACTGATGAGTTCGTACTATTTCCAAATCCATTGAAGGTAGGATTGGATATGTTGGCTTCGACTTCTGACCCACTTGAGATTGAAACATTCAAGGTAGTGAGGAAGAAAATTGGTTCAATGAAATTGCATCCAAGTCAGACTCAACCTAGGTCCCGAAAGAAGTGATTTACGCACCCCGGTACGAGCATCCCTATTTATTCAAGAGGTTTCGACTCACAAGACCCGGTCAGGGCTTTTGGCCCACGTGGCCGTCGACCGCTTGGAGTGTGGCCACCAGTGGTCCGGCGACGCGGAGCACGTGCCCGATGAGCCAGGCGTACAGCACGATCTCGAGCGTGGCATCCGAAATGGGGTCGCCAAACCAGACCCACATGTTTAGCGGCAGGTGCCATATGGTCGTGGTAACGACCATGACGAGGAGTCCTGCGAGACTCCGGTTCCAGTGGCGGCGGGACGGGGAGCCGGGAGCGCATCGACTTCGGCAAATCCAGACCGAGATCAACGCAGGCGTGAGGACCAGGATCACCGCGGGTA
>CASICT010000029.1 GCA_949373265.1 Candidatus Poseidoniaceae archaeon
GGAAAAACTCGACATTCCTCCAATCGACCAATACAGTGTACGTATCGGTAGAGCAAACAAGTTATGGGTCGTTGGCCGTCTACTCACAAGAATGAGTGGAAGTGACCAAACAATCATCTTTGCCAACACAAAGAGAATGGTCGATTTACTAGTTCAGAGGCTGACAAAGCATCGCTTCGATGTGGAAGGAATTCATGGAGATTTATCCCAGAATCAGAGAGAGAAGATAATTTCTAATTTCAAAGCAGGCAATTCAACAGTCCTAATCGCAACAGATGTTGCTGCTCGTGGTATTGACGTAGATGGTATCACTTTGGTAATCAATTATGATGTTCCTGATGATGTTGATAATTACGTACACCGAATTGGAAGGACAGGCCGTATTGGCCGAGAGGGACAAGCATGGGTACTAGTTGGAAGAGATGATATTCCTCAAATGAACAAGATTGTTGCAACGCATTCTCTTGAGATTATTGCATGTGAAGCTCCTGGTTTGCCAGATGGTGTATCCAGAGACCCAGTTCGCAAGCAGGAAGATAACTCTGAAGCCGCAGATGTCTTTGGCATGGTACCTATCAAGATTGGAATCACTTCAATGTCTAAATTCGCAATCGTCGATGAAATTACATCTGCATTGAATTGCAATGAATTAGCAGTTGGTGATATCGTGATTAACGATGATCACACAGTAGTAGAAGTACACAACAGGCATGCATCTTTAGCAGTCAAGTCATTTAACTCAAAAGACATTTCAGCATCAATAATCGAATCTTGATTATTCTTCTTCGTCTTTAGTCGGCTTATCGATTGCTAATATTGTACTTGCAAAGCCAAGTAATCCTAATGTCGCTAATGACCAGGAAGAATCAATTTCTTTTGACCAAGTCGATTTAGCATCGATACAATCTCCAGACACACTAGAATAGAAATCACACATTTCTACGGTATCTCTAGCAGCCATTGCATCATCGTCGAGGTACACATTTGCAAAAGCACCAAGCACGAGTAGAACCGAAATTGCCAATACCGATTTATTAAGATTTGACCAAGATTTGCGGTAGATAAACGTCCACTTTCCTTTACTCAATGCCTCTTCTTTGAGAATCAATTTACCAGCGTTAACCCATTTGAACCATCCAAGCCACATCAGTATGATCACAATCAGTTGGCCCCAGTTGTAAACAAAGGTGTGGAAATCATACATTGGTTGTTCGCAGTACATCATATTAGGATTATCCACACAACCAGATATTGCCAATGGGTATAGCATCAGTAGTCTTACTATATTCAATACATAGACAATCCCACATGCGACAATAGCGCTCCTGATGCGAAGTCTTTGAGGAACCCCCGTAGTCATCATAATTAGGACTGAAATGAAAATCATTTCATGCACTCCTGCACATTCGTCTGAAACATATAGCCTAATTTGGTCTCCCCAGAAATCAGGATGCTGAAGAGTAACTAGTGTAGACCATCCATTGTATTCGGAAAGTGTGGCTGAGCCGGGTCCATACATTAACTCAGTTAACTGATACCAAATCCAAGCCTCTGATTCTTGAATCACACCAAGCGTGTTAGCCGGTTGGGTGATGAACCAATAGAACACCTCAACAAGCAATAGTGCTAGAGGTATTCGCAGATAGGCCCTAGCAAGTTTTCCAAATTCACCCCAGGATATGTCTTCGACCTCCTCTTCAAGGGGTTTTCGAACTCCGGCCATGGCATTCAATATCTCACTTCATTGATGAAGTCTCACTTGTACGAGGGTTCAAGTCGGCTATCCCCTCGCATAAATCGTGGAGCCGACACATAAACTGGATGTTTTGGGACATTATTGTCCAGTCCCTGTAAGTCAGGCTCGCAAGGCATTGGCAGATTTGGCAGGAGGAGACATTCTCTTGGTTGTTGCAGATGACCCCGAAACAGTGCACGATATGCCACTTTTAGTAGATCGACTTGGTCATCTTTTAGTCGATATAGTGAAATCTGCAGGCGAATTCCGGTTCATTATCGAGGTGAGTGAATGAGTATTGATGAGGTACCCAGCGAAGCTAGCCTACCTACAGAACACGGTGATTTTAGAATTAGGGTTTTTCATGAATCCAAAACCGGTCTCGACCATGTTGCACTCACTATGGGTGATATGATGGGACCTGACCCTGTTATGATGCGTGTGCATTCTGAATGCTTAACCGGAGATGCATTTGGTTCTCTTCGATGTGATTGTGGTCCGCAGCTCAATGCTGCCTTAGCGGCTATAGCGGAAAAGGGGTGGGGAGTTGTTCTATACTTGCGTCAAGAAGGCCGAGGAATAGGTCTTCATGCTAAGATTCAAGCATATCATCTCCAAGACAAAGGCGCAGATACTTTAGATGCAAATTTGATGCTTGGACTACCTGCTGATGCGCGTAACTATAGAATTGCTAGCACTATGTTAGATACGCTTGGTGTATCTGATGTTTGTTTACTTTCAAACAATCCAGACAAGGCTGAGCAACTAGAAAAATATGGGATAGTAGTTGCACAAAGAATGCCACTAATTGTTGGAGTAGGTAGTGCTAATCGAGAGTATTTGCTTACTAAGGCAAACCGTATGGGTCATAAAATCGATTTGGATGATGATTAAATGGTAAAAATAGATGCTACTTACGATGGCAATTTACGATGTACTGCCATACATGGCCCCTCTGGTGCAAAATTGATTACAGACGCACCCGTTGACAATATGGGCAAAGGTGAATCATTCTCTCCAACTGACCTACTGGCAACCTCAATGCTAACTTGTATAATGACAATTGTTGCTATTAGGGCAGAATCTAAGAAAATCGATATTAGCGGAATGACTGGAAGCATTGAGAAATCAATGGCAGCAAGTCCTCGACGGATCTCTAAACTTGAAGTAATTGTGAACTTACCCTCGAACCTCGACATGGAAGACCGTGCATGGCTTATTACTGAAGGTTGTAACTGCCCAGTTTGTGTGTCGGTTAGTGAATCGATGGAAGTTGATGTAACATTCCAATGAGGTGTTATTATTCCAAGTGATGCAAGCCATTGGGATTCTACATACAACGATGCTGATACGACTAAGTTAGGCTGGTATCAGAAAGAGCATGCCGTTTCTATGGACTTGATTTCCTCTTGTGATGGAAATAAAATCCTGGATGTGGGGGCAGGAACAACAACTCTAATTGACTCACTATTGGAAAATAAATATGATGTAACTGTTCTTGATATCTCTTCTGAAGCATTGCGCACTCTTTCTAAGCGTCATGGGAATAATATGACTTACATCCATGGCGACCTTACCAAAGAGCTCAAACTTGGACAATTCAATATCTGGCATGATAGAGCAGTACTACATTTCCTTCTTACAGGGTCAGAAAGACAATCCTATGTTAAAAATATGGAATCATGCATATCAAGTGGTGGATTTGCTGTAATTGAGACATTTTCAACCGACGGTGCTCAAGAATGCTGTGGTCTTAATCTTCACACTTATAATGAGGATATGCTAGTGCAATTACTTGGAAGTAATTGGGCTCTTGTGGAATCAATTAGGCATACGCATGTAAATCCATTCGGCGGAGATAGACCCTACGTCTCAACAATTTTCCGAAGAAAGTAGGTGTGTGCCTACATAGGGGGCTTCATCCCTCTTGGACGAAATATAACCCATTTCATTTGTTTCATGATACTCCAATAAAATCGAATCCCAACACCTATTGATCTTAATGGGTGTCGCAAAATATTGAATGGATTTCCTATTTGCCCTAGTGGATACATTAGTTGGTCGATCATATTTGGCTCAATATGCTCATCGATACCGTACACACTTGGGCGCTTGTCCTTTGGCATGTAATAGGTTCCAAACACTTGGTCCCATAATGGAAGGGCTGCTCCATAATTTGTCCAAACTGCATCCGTTTCATTGCTATGGTGCCAATGGTGCATTTCTGGAGTTCCCAAAAATGGATGCAACCATCTGAATCTAAATTTTACATTTGCGTGTAGTAAGAGACCGAGAACAATTTGGAATATTGCGAATGCTCCAGTTATCTCTGGACTAAATCCTGCTGCTATGAGGAAAACAAATGCTGGAGCGATTAGTGTGCCATCAAAAGGATGAGCCCTAAATCCACTTACCCAATCAAGGTGCTCAGTGGAATGATGTACCGCATGAAACTTCCATAGAACTGGGATTTCATGGTAGAATCGGTGTGTCCAGTATCCAATCATATCGAATATTAAAAAACCAACAAACGGCATCCATTGTGCTGGAATCTCTGCCACTAAAGGCCTGATTAGGAGCCCAGGTATCCATGCAAATGAAATGATAGCGACAATTGCCGCAGCGATAAGAGCAACCAAATTCAACAAAGGTGACGACAGAGCATAACTAACATCCAATTTGTATAGTGGTCTACGGACTTTTTGCCCTTTATGGCGTGGAAATAATTTCTCGACAGGCACTATGAGAATAAAGAAAACTAGTAGACCCACTAGTCCTTCAAATGAATAGTAAAGTGCTCCACCTACAATGGCTAGAGACAGCAATCTTATGATTGCTACACCCACCCATGTCCTCTCTTTGCGATCGGTTGGTATGGATGGTGCCAACTCTACTTTTTCCGATGGAAGAGGTTCAAAACGAATCTCATTTTCCATATTGGTGGATAAATAACATGATATATAATTCAGTACACTATTTTCGAGTAGCCACCTCAAATTTATGAGTTTTACAATGGCTTTGACAATATGTCAAAGGTTTTTCGACTAAAGGTAGTAATCAGGTTGCAAAGGCATTCCTGGCTCAACAGCGTACTGATCAAAGTCTTCTACGCCTTCTTCTCGTAAAACCGATTCATCGGTGTGGAACTGTCCTGTAAATTCACTTGATTTACTCAGTATTACGAATGCAGCATCTCCTACGATTCTTGGAATTCTACTACGTCTGACCATTTCAGCTCCACCAAGTGCCTTGTTGTATCTAACTGCAGCAGTATCAATTGTAGTGGCAGGCCAAAGGCCGTTTACAGATATTCCATCGCTTGATAATTCCTCTGCAAGACCCAATACAAGCATCGACATTGAGAATTTTGAGATTGTATAGGCTACAGATCCCTTATACCACTTTGAATCCAATGAAATTGGTGGACAAATCAGTAATATCCGGCCATTATCACTCTTGCGTAGGTGTGGTAACGCCGCTTGACATAGGGCAAATGATGCACGGATATTTACTTCGTGGACAAGGTCAAATCTCTTCAATGGGGTTTCATCAAATGGCGCAATAAATAACGCACCAGCATTACAAATGACAGCATCAATTCCACCAAACGCATCTACTCCAGTTTGGACAGCAGCAATCACATCCTCGTCATTGCGAACATCACAAACCGCTACTACAGCCTTACCGCCTACAGATTCTACCATTTCGGCGGTTTCATTGAGAGAACCTTTCCCATCATCAGCATCCAGTGTACGCCCGAGAAGAACAAGGTTTGCTCCTTCTTCTGCGAAGCGTAGAGCCATTGCCCGTCCAAGTCCTCTACTAGATCCACTGATTAGCACAGTACGTCCATTCCATGAATCGATATCCGATATTCTCTCAGAACGCTCCAGTAAATCATCGACAATTTCTGCGTATTCTTCCATTGCCTCTTCCGAGTCCTTGCCCTTTTGTTTTTTCCAGGCTCGATATTTTGCTATTGCAACAATACCTCCACTTGCAGGGAGTCCACCGGTAACATCTCCTTCTGTGGCTTGTTTATACAACGAGTAAAGCGATAACATTGTCTTGTCATCAGGCTTACTGCCGATGTTCATTACTTCCTTTGCTGCTTTCAAAAATCGCTTTTCGTTACCCAATCAATCAACTCCTTTCATTCAACCACTTCTCGAGAACATCCCTTCTATTCGGTGAATCCAAAGTGGTAGTATGTTCCAAATCAGAAATCAGATGGAACTGGTTTTTTCCATCTCTAGGAATGTGCTTCTTAATCAAATTGTAGTGCTTTCTACCAAGTGTGTCATCATTTTTAGATTGAAGTGTGAGTACTGGTATTTTTGGTACCCCAATTTGTGGTATTTTCGCGTTCCAAAATCTAATTGGCAAGTCGGGATGAATCCTTTCCATCTCCGTGCGTATAATTCGGCGAATCAATGGGCGACCTATATTCCACATTGAACCTACTCGCATTTTTACAATCAGTGGTATTGATGTTACAGATGATTCCAAAATCAATGAATCAAGTTGATCTGCCCACCACCCCGATTTGTGACTAGACAGTCTTAGGGCAAGAAATCCTCCCATCGAATGCCCGTAGAAATGCATCCGTGGTAATTCCTTGTACTCAGCAAGGATAGCATCCAAAAAGGCCTCGATGTCTGCTGCTACTTTCAGTAATGTCCAATCTTGATTTAGGCTACAGCCACCATGTCCTCTCATGTCGATACCGGCTACATCAAATCCTTGATTGCCAAGATGAGAAATTCGACTTTCTGCCCACGACATAGAAGATGAATATCCATGGATATACAAAATCAAGCCTTTCGATTTGCCTTTTGCTGGAATGAAATATCCCATTGGCTCGTCGCCCCCCCATCCTGTGAACTTGATAAGGCGCCAATTTGGGTTCGTGGTGTTTTCTCCAATCTTTGGATGAGCTAGGAAAAATGCTGACAATACCTTTGATTCCAATGCCAAGTAGGTTGCATTCAATGCAATGGCAATAGCAATTGTCCAGAATAGAATATTTACTAGAATTTGACTCTCCTGGCGCCACAGCACCAACTCGGTGGCTATGAGAGCCCAGAATATGATCCACGGCCATGTCATTTTCCATTGCAGACTTTTTGAATATGCTGCCGCACCTTTGCTCATCGGATATTCCGATTTCATCAGAAGGCAGTCTCCGGGTACAGCATTAGATGCTTGTGTCCTCCAAGGACCTTAGCAGCAAGTCCTACATTATCTGGATGAATTTCAGCAAAGAATACCCTTGCGCTTGCAAGTTTGGCTTCATGAAATTCAGTTGCGGTCCCTTTAGTCTTAGCATCCAGACAAACTCGTGCCATTTTTGCCCATAAGTAGGCTAGTAGTGTATTTCCGAAGTATGAACAATAATCGGTGGCTCCTGCAGCCAAAAAGTGAGGATTACCCGCACCTTCAGCCATTAGAAGAAGTGTTAGTTGTTGTAGCCCTTTCACACTTTGGTGCAGCGGCTTATTAAATTCCACCATTTCCTCAATAGCACGGTTTTCTTCTATGAATTCAAGTAATGGCCACATCAAATGTCGAAGATTATGACCGAAATTCTGGGTGACTTTACGCCCTACCAAATCGAGTGCTTGTATTCCATTTGTTCCTTCCCAGATAGGAGCGATTCTTACATCTCGATAGAATTGCTCAACTCCGTACTCCGAACAATAGCCCGCTCCACCCATGACTTGGATAGCAAGCGATGCACTC
The DNA here is from genome assembly GCA_949373265.1 of Candidatus Poseidoniaceae archaeon. The sequence goes on from CASICT010000029.1 coordinate 7,478, forward strand.
TGGCAACCAGCATCTGTCGCATATGCCTTCATGACCGGAGTGAGTAATGCGATTAGTGAGGTAGCTTGTTTTTTGGTTTCCTCATCACCTTTTTTCATCTCATCAAGTAATATCCCAATCCATGTTCCTAGGGCTCTGGTCCCTTCACAGTTGACCTTGGCCTTTAGCAGCATTCTACGGACATCTGGGTGAACTAGGATGTTATCTGCTGGTGAATCTAGGTCTTTCATGCCCCGTAGGTCTCTTCCCTGACGCCTTTCTAGCGACCAGGCTAATGCATTTTGATATGCAATTTCACCCAGTCCAAGACCCATCATTCCAGTGGCTAGTCTTTCTCTATTCATCATCTCGAACATCAGCGCCATACCTGTATTCTTTTCGCCTACTAGCCAGCCTTTACTAGAATCGAAATTGAGCACACAGGTTGGTGAACCATGAAGTCCCATCTTATCTTCAATTCCAGATATCGATGTACCATTTTTTTCACTCGAAAGTTCTTCACCTTCACTGAGGTATTTTGGTACAAGAAATAGCGAGATGCCTTTGGAACCTTCTGGAGCATCGGGTAGTTTTGCTAGCACCATATGAACGATGTTTTCACTCAAATCATGGTCGCCTGCTGTGATGAATATCTTTGTTCCTGTTATCGAATATGTTCCATCTTCTTGAGGGATTGCTTTGGTCTTGATAAGACCAAGATCGGTACCACAATGTGGCTCGGTAAGACACATTGTCCCACACCATTCCCCACTACCTATTTTGGCAGCATAACGATCTATATTTTGTTGTGAGGCATGTCCACTTATGATGTCGTAAACACCCAGGCTCAATGCTGCTACAACGGAGATTGCCATATTGCAAGAAATCGCAGGCTCATCCATTGCATTACGGAAGAAAAGTGGCAATTCCATGCCTCCATGCTCCTCTTTGCAAACCGCCTGTAACCAACCAGACTCAACAGTTTGCCTCCATGCCTCTTTGAAACCAGGTGGTGAACTAACTTCTCCATTCTTCAATTGAGAACCAAATTTATCGCCATCAATATTGGATGGCTTCCACACATCGATTACGAATTGTGACCACTCTTCAGTCATCACATCAATAATTTCTCTGTCCAAGTTTTCATACCCTAATCGATTGCACACTTCTACAACATCGAATACTTCATGGAACAGAAAATTATAGTCTTCCAAAGGTGCTTTGTATACTGTCATCGTCATCCCTCCTTCAGTTCCTCAATGGTTTACCCTTGCTCAGCATATGTTCCATTCTGGCTAGGCTGAATTCATTTCGAGCTAGTGTCGAGATGGCCTTTCTCTCGAGCGCAAGAATATCCTCCTCACTCAGTTCCTCTGTATGGTCGCATTCGCCTCCAGTCAGAACCTTTGCAAGTTCACCGATAACCGTGACGTCGTGTGGTGTAGCATGGCCTGCAATAGCAAGGTCACTCAGAGCCATTGCCAGGGCTGATCTTCCTGAAGGACCAGGTAGATGGTAAGTGTGCGGTTTAGGTGGAGAATAATCTTCGGCTAGTTCTAGCAAGTATGACTTAGCATTAGCCAAAACATGTTCACGGTTCATCGTGATACGGTCACTTGCTCGAAGGTAACCTAGGTCTTTGGCCTGTTGTGCAGATTTAGCAATCTTAGCCATGCCGATATTTTCGAAGACCATCATGGTTGCAGCCATAGGTCCTAACCCTACAAGTTTCTCTGTAGTGACTCTTGCAAGCATCTCCTTACAACCGCCCCATGCAGGTATGATTCCTACCCCAGTTTCAACCAGTCCGATATATGATTCCGAATGAGCTACAATGCCATCGGAGTGCAGTAGGATTTCACATCCACCTCCAAGGCACATTCCAGATGCGGCTGAAACAACAGGTACCTCGGCATATTTTAGAGCTTGATATGTGTCTTGACCTAGAGCAATAAAGTCCTCCAATGTTCCCCATGCTCCAAGGTTTGCTGCAAATAATGCAAGTCCTAGATTTGCACCTGCACAGAAATTAGCAGAATCGTTAGCGATTAGTATTCCCTTCCATTCATCGCTCTCTGCAATATCGACAGCAGCGAGAAGGATTTCCATAATCAATGGATCAAGAGCATTCATTTTCGAATGGAATTCCACTAAAAGTACTCCATCATTGGCATCCCAAATACTTGCTGAAGCATTTCTTCTAATCGCCTTACCTCGTCGACGTTTGATGTCGGCTACAGTGGTTTCTTGAGCACCTTTTAGAATTTCAGTGTGCTCTCCAGTGGAATTCAATCGAGTTATTTCGCCTTCCTTTATCCCGTAGAAAGAACCGTGTTCTGCTGCAAGTGATAGGAATGCAGGAATTGCAATATTGGCTGCTTCCATTTCTGTGACAAGCCAATCAATACCAACGGAGTCCATCATTTCAAATGGACCTTTTTTCCAATTATATCCTACCTTCATAGCATCATCAATGGCGTGGATGTCCTCACTAACTGCCGGTACTAGTGAGGCTGCATATGCAAACGTGTCAAGCAATATTTCTTTGACGAAAGCAGCACCTTTGTCTGGGTGAGTCATAAGGCGCTTGAGCCCTTGCCGACCAACTCTAGCAGAGGTAAATGCTGCTTTGCGGTTTGCGGTTTGGTATGACCCGTCAATGAGACTCCTTGCTTCTTTGGTACGCTTACCACCCTCGGTATTAAGTCGAAAGAATCCACCTTTGCCTTTGCGACCAGTATATCCATCAGAGATCATATTCTCAATGATGTCTACTCCCCTTCCTGCAATATTATGGAGAACATCCTCAGGGGGCAAGTTGTCGACCATGCTCTGCACAACGGCAGGGATAATGTCGATGCCAACCAAGTCCATCAATGCGAAAACTCCTGTTTTTGGAAGTCCAATCGGGCGACCAAGCATTGCATCAGCCTGCTCGACAGTAAATCCGTGGTCGATTGTTGCTGCAATTGACCGTTGTACGAAGTAAATACCTAGGCGGTTACCAATGAATCCAGGTGTGTCATTGCAAAGAATTACTTTCTTTCCTAGTCTTTCGGATGCGAAAATATTCATTCGATGAAATAGATCCTCTTCTACTTCATCACCCACAACTAATTCCAAAAGGGGAAGATAACGAGGGGGATTGAAAAAGTGTGTAATTAGGAATCTTGAAGCTAAAGAAGGACTCATGCCTTTGACAAGAGAAGACCTTGGAATAGTTGATGTGTTTGATGACAATATTGCATTTTTAGAAAGATGTTTTTCTATATTGGAATAGATTGATTGCTTGATGTCAATACGCTCTACTACAACTTCTACTACCCAGTCTCTATCACTTAGTAGATGTAAATCATCTTCAAGATTAACTGGGTGTATTCTTTGAGAGTTTGACGGGTGCATCAGCGGTTCAGGGTTACTTTTGCTCATTCGTGCTATTGCCTCTCGGGCAGTAATTGACCTATCAGTGGCATCTTTTGGGACGATGTCGTATAGCAGAACATCGCAGCCTGCGTTTGCACAATGAGCGGCAATACCCGCACCCATGATTCCACTTCCAATAACTGCAACTTTGTTGATATAACCACTATTCTTCAGTTCGGTTTGAATGACAGGAGATTGCATCTCTAGGACCATCATTCGACCCTCCTAAGTACTGTAGCAATTCCCTGGCCACCACCTATGCACATGGTTGCAAGTGCAATATTGGCCTTATTTCGTGCGAGTATTGTTACGGCCCGTCCAATGATTCTTGCACCACTGGCTCCAAGTGGGTGGCCAAGGGCGAGAGCCCCACCATCAATATTGATCTTTGATGCGTCCAGTCCAAGTTCGTCAATAACCGCAAGTGATTGTGCTGAAAAAGCCTCATTGAGTTCTATTACATCGACATCTTCCAGGCTGACCCCTGCTCTTGCGAGTGCTTTTTGGGATGCAGCAACAGGACCGATACCCATTATTTCAGGAGAGCAACCAGATACAGCAGTTGACTCTATAGAGGCTAGTATCTTTAGTCCCTGTGTGCGTGCAAATTCTTCGCTGCAAATGAGAACAAAGGCAGCACCATCTGTGAGCGGTGAAGAAGTACCTGCAGTTACGCTACCATCTACTTTGAATGCAGGGCTCAGTCTAGCAAGTGAACTTGTATTGGAATCAGGTCGAATACAGCCATCCAGAGACACCATTCCCCCAGAAGTGGTTATTGGAATTATTACATCGCTGAAGTCAGTATTTGCCGCCCTGCGATGGCTTTCAACGGCAAAAACTTCTTGAGTTTCACGTTCTATTTCATAAATAGCAGCAAGATTCTCTGCAGTCAAGCCCATGTTTGTGTAAGCATCTGGCATTTCGATTGCGAGTCTCGGATTGGGCATTGGATTAAAACCAGACATCGGAATTCTTGTCATAGATTCGACACCACCTGCAATAAAAGCATCACCTGAACCCATGGCGATTCTGCCAGCAGCATCATGGATCGCTTGCATTGAAGATCCACAAAACCGATTGACAGTAACTCCTGCTACTGTAGGGGGTAACTCTGTGAGGAAGGATAACATCCGTCCTAAATTGAAACCCTGCTCAGCTTCAGGAAAGGCACACCCAAGTATCAAATCTTCAATCAAATTTGGATCGATTCCAGTATTTTCAATCAATCCTTTTACGACCTCAGCCGCTATATCATCGGGTCTAGAACCGGCCAAATCTCCTTTTTTGGCTGGTGTAAATGGGGATCTGTAGTACCCACAAATTACGGCTGTCATAGCATTGTCACAGTGGTGTAATAATTAAACCGCCAAGTATCGCTGGCAACACTTGATATGAATTCATACAGTTAGTAGTGTAGGGTTGACAACGCAGACCACACCTTTGTGAACCAAGACCTCTTGCGATGTCTATGGCCAAGATACTGATGATAACCGCAACCTCGGACAATAATCTCGCTTTAGCACAAAAGTTTGCTGATGCTGCACGTGAAATGGGACATGATGCAGATATTGTTAATCTCGCTGAATTGGATATGCCATTGTTCACAGTAGCCCGCTCTAAGGGAATAGATTCTGTTCCAGGAATGACTGAACTCAAAGAGGCTATGTCATCTGCTGATTCTTGGGTTGTTATCGCTCCTGAATACAATGGCTCAATGCCGCCAACTCTCAACAATACAGTAGCATGGCTCAGTACACAGTGGAAAGATTTCCGTGCATTATTCAATTCCCGTAAGGTTGGTCTTGCAACACACAGTGGTGGAGGCGGCGAACATGTAATCATGGCAATGCGACAGATGTTCTCTTATCTCGGATGCAATGTTTTGGGACGTAATTTGTCTTCAAATAAGGATAAAGAGGCTAACCCTGAAACTATTGTCGACATGTTAAACCAACTTGCAAACTGATTTTAGTCTTCAGTAATTGTTAAGTTAACCTTCCGATTAGTTCACCTTATGGAGAACAACGAGTGTTTCATAACCATAATGGGTGAAGATTGGGAGAGAATCGAAGATTGCAATGTTCACATGAACGTAAAGCGTCGGCTACAGCGCACAGTTATCCGTGGTAACGAAGGCGATGACCTTCTAGATGAAGGTGCGGAATCTGCTGTCTATACAATTACTGGGAATATGGGAATGGAGCAATACAAAAGGATCCTAGTGATTTTCAGAAAAGAGCAACCTTACTTCCACGACCCATTTGAAGACCGCCAGATGAAGGCTGTATTCTCAAGTATCGACTACGATAGTAGAACTGGTGAATATGAATTCATTCTTGTTGAAGATGCTGAGCAAGACGAAATAATGTCTTAATTATTATTTTTGTAAATTCACATTAGTGGCCCTAAGTGAACGCCTGCAGCTATAACTATGCTCGATGCGATTACGATTAGCACGTTGTCATCGATTGGGCCAAACTCATAACGTTCAATAAATGATGCCACAGCACCAGATATTGCTCCCCATAATGGAATTGATGGGTCTGCACTCTTACCAATTAGGAATCCGAGAGGAATACATAGAATAGCCATTCCTAGATTCCCCCAAGCACTCTTGGTTCTTCTTGCAAACATTTTGTTGCGAATTATTCCTGTTACTCCATCGCCATATGCCATGAATAAGGCTGGCAGAATTGCCAACCAAGCATCGTCCAAGTAGTGCCACAGTGCGAATACAGAGATTCCCAGCATGAATGCAAAGGTTGCATCATTCATGTTCTTCTCGGTTTGCATCCACCACAATCTTCTATCTGTCATGTGAGCAGCCGCTAATCCTGCAGCCCCTAGTAGACCTCCTAGGAGGGGATAGATTGGGTCTGTGAACACGATAGGGCACAGTATTAGAGGTATTCCTCCAGCGACCATGTGGGCTATTTTACGGTTGTAGTAAACCGCAACCATGTTCTCACAGCCTTTCGACATAAGGTGGGCGTGAAATGGTTTGATGGCCATTACGGTTAGGAATGCAAAAACTCCAAGGCCGAAAAACCAAAACAACTGTGAATCAATAGCCATACACGTACGTGTACGTATTCAGTGCATAATGCTGACTAGTGATTAGACGAGGCCAGCAAAGAATAGCCAACCAACATTCATGATTATTGCCGGAGCAAGTAGGAACATGAATGTGATCATTACCGGAAATAGACTGATGATTAGAGTCATAAGAAATATGATCGTCATTAGCATCACGAACTTTACGGTGGTCGCTGAATTATTTTTCTTCATTGTCTGTGCAATATTTATTTGCTCCATACCATATCCATCGTCGGTCAGCATATTAAGGCCTGTTTGGCACTATGCAGTTAATGGTAGGATTAACTTGAACAAGATAACATGGAACAACCCACACGGTTTCTAGCCCATTCTGGTCGCTTTTGATACCACTCACTTTCATGAACTTCATGTTCATCATAGGGCGTTTTTAATACTTCAAACATCAATTCACAAATTGAGTAGTCTTCTTTTTCAGCTGCATCAATTGCTAACTGTACCATCCAGTTCCTAAGGACATACTTTGGATTATTATTACGCATCTCTTCTCTGTCAGGATTACCTGAAACTCTATGCCACCACTTCTCAAGCCAGGTATTCCATTCATCGACTGGAATCTTTTCTGTTTCGTAAAATGCAGAATGTAAATGTCCAATCTCGGGTTTGGAAATCGAACACAATTCTCTGAAAAATATAGTCATGTCAGTTTCGATTCTTTGTAGTAATTCATTCAATTCACGAACTATTTCACCATCGCTTTCTTTGAATTCTTTAAGACCGAGTTTTGCGGCCCACATCCTGTCGTTTTGCATGTCATAACTTGAAATATAGAATTCAAGGACCTCATGCAACCTTTCAGGCTCTTCCATTAAAGGCGATAATGATTCCAACATTCTTGCTAGGTTCCAGGCTGCAATCTGTGGCTGGCTTCCAAACCGATATCGACGATGCGATGAATCTGTAGTATTGGGTGTCCAGCCTGGATTGTAATCTTCAATCCAACCATATGGCCCATAGTCAATAGTCAAACCATGTATGGACATGTTATCGGTATTCATTACTCCATGAACAAATCCCACCCTCATCCAGTGAGCGACCATAACAGCAGTATCCTCTGCTATTTTCTTAGTCCATGCAATAATTCCGTTATCATCATTTACGTTATGATTTGGGAAATGGTTTTTGATAGTGTGGTCAACCAAAGTTTTGAGTGTCTCTTTATCCCCCATCAATGAATGAATTTGGAAACTACCGAACCGTATGAAACTAGGAGCAACTCTGCATACGACTGCCCCGTGCTCGAGTTTCCTATTTCCGTCATACATCATGTCCCTCATTACATCTTCACCGGTTGTAACAAGAGATAGTGCCCTAGTTGTGGGTACCCCTAGATGGTGCATTGCTTCACTGCACAAGAACTCTCGAATTGATGATCTAAGAACAGCCTTGCCATCTGCAAATCGTGAGTAAGGTGTTTGTCCTGCACCTTTCAATTGCATTTCAAGAACGCCGGAATCTGTTTCAACTTCCCCTAGTGTAATTGCCCTTCCATCACCAAGTTGTCCCGCCCAGTTTCCAAATTGGTGGCCACCATACCTTTGGGCATATGTGTCCATTCCCGTAACAATTTCACCACCACCTAGAGTATTTTGTTCACCTTTGTCAATACCCAATTTAGCAGCCATTTCATTAGACCATAATCTCAATTTGGCATTCGGCGCATGAGTTGGTAATACTCTAGACCAGCACACATTAGGAACTTGTCTAGCAGGTCCACCAACTTGGGGGTCTCCGGGTGTTTCGCTAACGAAACGGTTGAGCCACTTCAAGGATGAGAGCGTGCCCATGGTGCAATCAGGAGTGTCTCTGCTTTCAAACTGTGGTTATATTCATTCATATCAATCTTAATCACTATCGTAGTCTATAATTGATGAACACTATTATTTCAGCAGGGCGAAAGTGTTTAGTGAATCCTTCTGTTGTTTGAAAACATGGCAGGCAGTGGAGCGGACAAGTTGAACTTCAAAAAATTCATGAAAAGTGTTGTTTTAGCAATGAAAGAGCAAAACATCACAGTTGAACAATTATTTTCACAAATGGATACTGACATGGACGGTAAAATAAACGGTCCAGAGTTACACAAAGGCCTCAACAACCTTGCAGGAGAGTATTTATCACCTGGACAAATTTCTACAATAATTCAGTCGATGGACGCTGATTCTGATAATCGTATTAACATGACAGAGCTACGTTCTGCTATTGATCGAGCAAAGTAAATTTGTAGTAAATAGTGGAGCAAGCGTGTACAAACGGGCGACCCCTCGCCCACTCCGGAAACGCTTACTCCGTTCTCCGGAGCAAATTTACTAACCAATTGCCTCTTATTAGGTTGAGGATAGATTAATTCTCTGAAAAACAATCTATCTTCGATTAGAATTATTCTTGAATTCAACCATGTCCGAATGCATATCTCCCTTCAGCGATTCTTGATTGAACATTTTGTTGTGGATAAATCCAACAGCAAGGCCTACTCCTAAAGTTATAGCTATACTCAAACCTGCTAAGTAGGTCAATGCTTGCTTCAGAGTGCCAGAACTCATTTGGTCACTGCTATCCACTTCCTCAGCCATTGCCAAAATACTTTCATCAGCAATAACAATCGTCAGATTTTCATTGTATTGCTCTCCCCCTACCCCAACCGATGTGATTGATAAATGGTATACCTTTGAGTCCCATTCAGAACAATCAGTGGTAACAGTTCCATAGCCGGCTTCTGGTGTATAATTCAAAAGTATGTTGGCTGAACTTGTCTCTAAGATTCTGATTACAGATGTGTTTCTATCGTCCATTGTTGTAATGATAATAGCGCATGGCATTCGGTTAAGATTTGCATCTAGTGGCCACTGGTTCTGATTTCCAAAATTGTCTGTAAATTGGTTTTCTTGGTAAACTGCTATTGTCAAATTTACGTTTACTGGTTCTTGGGGTTCAAATATGGTGTTGTTACCATCTTCATTACCGTCCTCAGTCTCATTTCCTTCCCCTGTATTGTTACCATCTTCATTACCGTCCTCAGTCTCATTTCCTTCCCCTGTATCGTTTCCAGATTGCGAACTATTTTCAGGTGCAGTGACATTTAGCCAATGATCATCCTCGTCACCATGGCCAAAATAACTGGTATATTCAACCTGAAATAGATGAGTACCGATTTCATAATTGGAACAATCAATCATCATAACACCTGGTTCAATAAAGTCCAGAACAAGCCAATCGATTCCTGGTTCATAATAATAATCATAAACATAATCTTCTGCTGCATTAACACCGCTTACCGAATGCCACTTCTCGTGTAGTGTGTCACTCACGGTGACTTCTACGCTACATTCCTCGCCTTCAATAACCTCATCTTCTCCACTAACTTCAAGATCAGGATCTACGATGAAATCACCTTCAAAAGTAACTATCATATTTCCAAAATTACCATTGTCTGAATCACCTTCATTTTCGTTATCAAGAACATTTACCCAAATGGTTGCGCTATAGTCTCCTTCGACCCAAGGATAGACGGTGAAAACAGTGTCAGGGTCCATTTGCGTACCAATGATGTTTCTGTGTTGGATCATCGATTCAACTCTTTGATCAGGACCTGTGACATTCAAGATTGCCGTAATTTGGACAACCAATGTATCATTGCCACCATAATCTGCATCATAATCAGCATAGAAGACGTCATATGTGCCATCACCATTGAGATCATCTTGAATTAGTTGGGTATTTTCAACAGCTGTAGTAATGAATACATTCGTATTCTCGTCATGGTCTGAATTAGAAACAATTTCCGTATTCGAAAGGGAATGTGTGGTGATGCTCGTTGATAATAGAAGTATACAGATTACCAATAGAAGTCCAAGAATACCGTAGTGGTATTCATCTTCGTCACCATAATGTCCTTCTGTTTCGTCTTCTTCAATAGCAGAGAACATTCCTCTACCTTTAACACCAAGAAAAACCCCAAGGATAATTGCAAAAATTAATGTTATACTAAAAGCAGGTGTTCCTACTTCACCCTGAATTTTGTCGGAAACTTCCCCTGTTGCAGGGCAGCCTTGATTTCCAGAGTTTGCGATATCGATACATCCATCACCATTTGGCATTACTGGATTATCTCCAAAGCCATCACCATCTGTGTCATTCCATTGTTGGTCATCACTAGGGAATTTATCATCCTCATCATCATATCCATCACCGTCACTATCTGCTGCGATTACGCCTCCCAACAAGAGTAATGAGATACTGAGTATAGTGAGAAATACCAATGGACGTGTTCTGCTCATGAATGCCCATGCTACGATTTACCTAT